>CAWUIK010000033.1:0-30911 GCA_963922585.1 uncultured Flavobacteriales bacterium
ACATTCTGGTTATAAAAGCATTGTTACGGTTTATAAAAGTGGTACCAACCCAATGAATGATCCAGGCATGAAAGATTCTATATTTATGAATAATGTTTTGGATTATGCAGGATATAGAGTATTTCAAAGTTCTTATGATACTGCTGATGGCGTAGAATATTCGGTTTTTTCTGTGAATAATGATTATTGGGGAACTTTAGTAACTTATATTGCTTATGTGATGCTTTCTGTTGGTTTTATTGTCACTATGTTTAACAAAAACTCAAGATTTGTAGAATTGAGAAAAAAGGTTCAAAAACTTAGAACACAAAGAAAGAATTTGATGGTAGTTTTAGTTTTGGCCTTTTCGTATTCATTTCACGCTCAGGGTGAAACATATAAATATCAACCTGTATCTCAAGAGCATTGTGAGCAGTTTAATGAATTGTTAGTTTTGTCCTACACAGGTAGAATTGAACCTTGTAATACTTTGGCTTTTGATTTAATAAGAAAATTAACAAGAAAAGACAGTTGGTATTTAGAAAATGAAAAAGTAACACTTTCTCCAGAACAATTTCTTTTGGACATGTTTGTTGATCCTGGTTTTTGGGTGACACAAAAAGTGATGAAATTCGATAGTAGAACAGGGATTGGAAAAGAATTGGGTGTTGAAGGCAATTTTTTAGCCTTGTCTGATATCATGACAATAGAAGGAGAAAGTGGTCAGGAAGTTGTAAAATCCAAAATTTTTCAAAAAACAGGCAGCAATGGAGAAGAAATGTTTTTCACCTTCGATAGTTTGGTGCAGTGGGCAGAGAAAAAACCAATGGGCGAAAGAAATACTTTTGACAAAGAAATTATTAAACTCAATGAAAAAGTGAGTATTTTCTGGCAAATGACACAAGGTCAGTTGTTGCAAATCATTCCAAGAAAATTCGATGGTAAAGAAAAGTGGATGAGTTGGTTCGATCCTGAAGCAGATATTGATTTAACAGATGGTCAGTTGGGGGAAGATGTTAAATTTACAGCTTCAATTCTGATTAGAACGTATCTAAATGCCTTAATTAAAGGAAAACAAACAGGAGATTACACGGAAGCGGATATGGTTTTGTCGAAAATCAAAGAGTATCAAAGAGCTTATTTTGGAGAAGATTCTCATTTACCTTCTGAGTCTTTGGTCAGATTAGAAATCACCTACAATAGACTTAATCTATTCAGTAATTTAAAGTACATTTATTTGTTGTTAAGTTTGATTTTAATTCCACTTACACTGATCGATAATTTATCTAAAAAAGTCAGAAAAGGATTGAAAACTGCTATTTTAGTTTTTGTTGCCATTTTTGCATTGGCATTTATTGCACATACGATTAACTTAGGAATCAGATGGTATATTATTGGTCATGCCCCGTGGAGTGATGGATATGAAGCGCTTACTTTCATCGCATGGGCAAGCGTGCTTTCTGGCTTGTTATTTTACAGAAGTTCACAGATTACCACAGGAGCTACTGCACTTTTGGCTTTCTTTATATTAATGACTGCTGGACATAGTCAGTACGACCCTCAGATGTCTGATTTAGAACCTGTATTGAAATCTTATTGGTTGGTGATTCATGTGGCTTGTCTGACGGTAAGTTATGGATTTTTTGGATTAGGATTTATATTGAGTTTGATCAATATGAATATTTTTGCTTTAAGAGGAAAAAACAACCTCAAATATACAGAATCTACTATTTTGGAGTTGACATATGTCAATGAAATGACCATGACTGTGGGATTGGTTCTGGCAACTATTGGAACCTTTTTGGGAGGCGTTTGGGCAAATGAAAGTTGGGGAAGATATTGGGGATGGGATGCCAAAGAAACTTGGGCATTGGTAATTGTGTTGGTTTATGCATTTATTTTGCACATGAGGTTTGTACCAGGATTGAGAGGGAATTATGCACTCAATTTAGCCTCTGGATTGGGGTTTTCGAGTGTTTTATTTACTTTTATTGGAGTCAATTATTACCTTACCAAAGGACTTCACAGTTATGCTAGAGGAGATGCGCCAGCTTTTCCTATTTGGGTTTGGATGATTATTATTGTCATTCTAGGACTCTTTACTTTTGCTGGAATTAGAGAAAGAAAAAACAAACAATTATTAAAATCAAAAAATAATCAATTATGAGTTTAGAAGCTGTTTCGCAAGGAGATGTTTCATTCAAAATAGATGAAAGAGGTATTGCGACCATTACATTTTTCCATCCATTAAGTAATTCACTACCTGGGAAAGTTTTAGCAAAATTGGCAAATACTATTACTGAAATGGGGCAAAATAATGCTGTAAAAGTTATTGTACTTCAATCAGATGGAGAAAAGGCGTTTTGTGCAGGAGCAAGTTTCGATGAGTTAATTGCTATTGAAGATTTGGAGGTGGGTAAAACTTTTTTCTCAGGATTTGCAAATGTTATTAATGCTGCAAGAAAATGTCCTAAGTTAATCATTGGAAGAGTCCAAGGAAAGGCTGTTGGAGGAGGAGTAGGAATGGCAAGTGCAGTAGATTTTTGCTACGCAACTAAAGCAGCTTCTGTGAAATTAAGTGAATTGGCGGTTGGTATTGGACCTTTTGTGGTTGGGCCTGCTGTGGAGCGTAAAGTAGGAACTTCTGCAATGAGTATGATGGCTATTAATGCCACTGAATGGTATGATGCAGAATGGGCTAGAGAAAAAGGTTTGTATGCTGAAACATTCGATACTATTGAAGCAATGGATAACGCGATTGAAGTATTAGCAGAAAAACTTTCAAACTCTAATCCTGAAGCAATGATGATGCTAAAAAAAATATTTTGGCAAGGAACAGATCATTGGGATGAATTATTGAGTGAAAGAGCTGCTATGAGTGGAAAACTTGTATTGTCTGATTTTACAAAGAATGCAATAAATAAATTCAAAAAGAAGTAAATTATCCTTATATTTGATTTCTAATAATTAAACTCTAAAAACATGAAAAAAACAAACTTATTTACCATAGCACTTTCTGTATTTATTTTAGCATCGTGTGCTACTTCTTCTGATGTTGTAGATGGAGGTCTATTCCAAAAAAGAAAGTACAACAAAGGATTCCATATTAACAAAACCAAAAAAATCGCTACTCCTAAAGCAATAGAAAATGAAGTGGAATTGGCAGATGTAATTGTAAAAGAAAAAGTTTCGAATGAGAATAATTCTAAAAATGAAACTACATCGATTGATTTTGAAAAAACAAAAAAAACAAATGTTGTAGAAGTAGTTTATGAAAACCAAAATAACCTTTCTGAAGCAAACGTTAAAAACAATGAAGTTGAGTTGACTGAAAGTATAAAAGTTGATAATGAAGAAAACAACAACTTCAAAATGAATTTTAATACTAATTCATTGAGAAAAAAATCTTTACCAAAAGAAAGATTTACAGTTACAAAATTTAACAATAGTGAAATAACTCAAACTATGGCGGATACTTTGTTGTTAGTTATCATTGCTATTTTTATTCCATTTTTAGCAGTTGGATTATACGAAGGTATTACTTCAAGATTTTGGATTAGTTTAATTCTTTCTTTATTGTTATGGTTTCCTGGAATTATTTATGCAATACTTGTTGTTACTGGCACAATATAGTTAAAAACCGATTTTAATTGATGCCTTTGAATATTGATTTCAAAGGCATTTTTGTTTTTTGATGTATCGTATTTTATATATATTCATATTTTTTTTAGTTGGGAATAAGATTTCAGCTCAAACCAAAGTTGAACTTGCGAATCATTGGGCGCCTTATCATGTGCAGAATGTTTGCAAAAAAGGATACAACAGTCTTGAGGGTAAAAGTGATGAAATTACAAGATTTGATTTTGATGGAGATTGGAACGCTTTAAACAATTGGGAAAATCTTGAAACTTACGAAATCCAATCTGTGGTGTATTTCGATGTAAAAGAAACTGAAAATGCCTACTTCATCATGTATGCTTTTTTTCATCCAAGAGATTGGACAAGATTTCCTTTCTTTAGATTGGGGCAACATGAAAATGATTTGGAAGGAGTCTTTTTGTGGATAGCAAAATCTGACAGTTCGCAATGGGGAAATCTAAAAAGTGTTTTTACCATTTTTCACAATGATATTTTGGTTTATTTACATGAAAACTCAAATCTTCAACTTAAAAAATCATATAAAGCCAGAAAAAAAAGATTTACTTTATACAAAGAAAGACATCTTTTCACCATCCAACAAGCAAAAGGACATGGCGTGAAACTCTTTGGTGATATGAAATTAAGAAAAGACAAAATCTGGTATGTTCCTATGGAACATGAAGATTCGCTTATAAAAACTATTGGAGGAACCATAAAAACGTTTGAATTAATCGACATCATGAGTGAAGGAGAATTGTGGAGTCAAAAAGATAATTTGCTGTTTTTTGATACAGACCAAACCATAAAAGGTGATAACGGAAAAGGCGCAAACCCTCCTTGGCTTTGGAAAGATTGGAACAATGGGAAAGAACTAACTTCTGGAACTTTATTTAATAATCCTGAGCGATTTGTGGAGGTATATTTTAAAAAAAGTAATTTCTTAGATAATAAAAAAGAACCATAACTCTCAAATAAGTACTCCTAAATTGGTTTTTTAAGTACATTCGCAAATCTTAAATGTTGTGGTATATTCTACAATATAATTTTTAAGATTATGGGTGTCAAAGTTACCAAAAGAAAATAAATTTTTAGATCTTTCAGATTATGGAAGACCCGTTGCTATAATTATTGCAAAATCTCTAAAAAACACACGTTTCACTCCAGTAGATGTTACGATAGGCTTTGTGATTTCTGGGTTATTTGCGATTTTTTTCATTCTCCAAGGATATTTTGGTTTTGCTGCTTTCTTTTTGATACTAAAATCTATTTTGGATGCTGCAGATGGAGAGTTGGCTCGATTAAATGAACAGCCTTCTTATGTAGGCAGATATCTTGATTCCGTTTCTGATATTTTGCTCAATGCCATGTTTTTTATATCGATTTGGTATATTTCTCAAACCTCTATTTGGATCTGTATTTTGGCTTTTTTTGGGCTACAATTACAAGGCACACTTTACAATTATTATTATGTCATTCTCAGAAATCATTTTGATGGAGATACCACAAGCAGAGTGTTTGAAGACAACACACCAGTAGCATTGGGCAACGAAAATCAAAAACATGTAAATGTTTTGTTTGCACTCTATAAATTGCTCTACGGAGTATTTGATAGTGTTATCTACAAATTAGACATAAATGCCAATAAAGGAAAAATATTGCCCAATTGGTTGATGACATTAGTCTCTACTTTTGGTTTGGGGTTTCAACTACTTGTAATCGCTTTTATGCTTGTTTTAAAACTTGAAAACTATATTTTTCATTTCTTTCTAATTTACTCCTTGATGATTTTTGTTTTTATAGGCATAAGAAAAATCTTTTATCATAGATAAATTATTTATCAGTATTAAATTGAAGTTTCGATTTGTTCTAGTTTCCGTTATTAATGTGTAAATTTGGAATTATAAAATAAAACACAATGAACAATTTCGAATTCAAGAATCCTACTAAAATACTGTTTGGCAAAGGTCAGATAGAAAACATAAAAATTGAAATTCCAAAAGGAGCAAATATTCTCATGCTTTATGGTGGGGGAAGTATAAAGCAAAACGGAATTTATGATAAGGTTAAAAAGGCTTTGGCCAATTTCAAAGTGGAAGAATTTGGCGGTATTCCTGCCAATCCTGAATATGATGTTTTGATGAATGCGTTGAAAATCATTAAAGAAAAGAAAATTACTTTTTTACTTGCCGTGGGTGGCGGTTCAGTAATTGATGGCACCAAGTTCTTGTCTTCCGCTGCATTATACAAAGGAGAAGATCCATGGGAAATTCTATCTAAACCTATAAGAACAGAAGTTGGAATGCCTTTCGGAACAGTTCTAACACTTCCTGCTACTGGTTCGGAAATGAACTCAGGCGCTGTGATTACGAGAGCTTCATTAAAGCAAAAATTAGGAATGGGCGGCCCTGGATTGTTCCCTCAGTTCTCTATTCTAGATCCTACTGTTGTACAATCGATACCCAAAAGACAATTAGCAAATGGAATTACAGATGCATTTACACATGTTTTAGAACAATATTTAACCTATCCAATTGACGCAACTTTGCAAGACAGATTTTCCGAAAGTATCATGCAAACCTTAATCGAAGTTGCGCCAAAAGTAATGGCCAATCCTTCAGATTACAAAGCCGCTTCCAATTTTATGTGGTGCTGCACCATGGCGCTGAATGGATTGATACAAAAAGGTGTTCCAACAGATTGGGCGATTCATGCTATTGGTCATGAATTAACAGCATTGTATGGTATCGATCACGCAAGAACTCTAGCGATAATTGCACCTAGTCATTATGTAAAGAATTTTGAAGATAAAAAAGAGAAATTAGCTCAATTAGGACAAAGAGTTTTTGGAATTCAATCTAGAACAATGGACGAAATAGCAAAGAAAACCATCTTTGCTTTAGAGGATTTCTTTCACTTTTTGGACATCAAAACAAAATTAAGCGAATACACATCAGATTATATAGGTGCTGCCGAAATTATAGAAAAAACTTTTGTAGAAAGAGGATGGAAAGGTTTAGGTGAAAAACAAAAAGTAACTCCAGAAATGGTTAGAGAGATTGTAGAAATGTCTTATTGATGAACTAAATGAAAACTAATTTATATACAAGTACGGTAAGAATACGACCCATTTCTGCAAAATCATTTTTTGATAGAATCTCTTTAAATGCAATGGCATTGTCAAAATTGTTGATTGGTAAACCAATTTTTGATATACAAGATTGTAATAAAACCGAAAAAAGAGAATGGTTTCCAGAAGATAGAATTATGCCGCCAAGATGTCCTTATGAAGATGTTTTAAGAGAAGAATGGATATATCAAAGTTATAAACTGATAAATCATATGAGGCAACACACGGAAGATAGTAGAATTTCAGATTCTGGGGGTTATGCTTTTATGAATTTTTATGAAGATGAAAAACTATGGTTGTCAATTAGTCCTTCAAAAAACAGTTATCAGGGTTTTCAAATAATTGAAATAGGTATATGCAGTGATTTTAATGAAGAAGAGAGGGAAACATTAAAAACTAAAATAGTAGAAATGTTGAAGTTTGAAAAATATCATATTCAACAGAATATATCAGAAAAACAGAGTTTAGTAGATGAGTCTTTAATATTGTTTTCCAAAAAAGAGGATGAAGAAATAGGTCAAAAGTTTAAAAATTTAGTCCATCTTCATCGTAGAGAGGAAAAATATTTAAATTATTATGCAAAATCACTCCAATTGGCTTCATTTAAATTTAATGCAATAGTAAAGAATCTATTTAATATGAATGCTCAAGATTATATTGACAATGAAAGAATAAAAGAAATGCTTGGTTTAATAAAATACACGAACGTTTCATTTTCTTCATTAGCAGAGGCATTTAGTTTTACTGATGAAAACGAATTATTTGAGTTTTTTTACGAAAGGCAAGGAGTTGATGTAAGAAATTATCGTAGCAATTGAGCTTAAATTAAAGTCTTTTAATAAACTGTTTTAACAACTCTGCTAAATTATCAAATTCATTCAAGGGTAAAGTTTCTGCTTTGTCATAAATATCATGATAATAGGAAACACCACCCATAGTGTATATAAAGAAACTTGGAACGCCCGCTTCACTAAAGAAGTAATGGTCGCTGTTGGCCGCTTTGCCTCTAACTTTTATTTTTTTTAAGTAATTATTTTTATCATTCAATTGAGTGAGTTTCTTAAATTGCTTTTCATATACCGCACCATTCACAACCGTAATGCCTTCTTCTCCTTTTCCTAAGATATCCAAATTGATTAAAAATTTAATATCCTTTAAAGGAAAAAGGGGATTTTGAACATAATGTTTAGAGCCTAATATCCCCACTTCTTCTGCACTGAACGACATAAAAACAAGATTGCAAGGAGGCGTATTTTCGGAGTAATATTTGGCTAAATACAAAAGCATGGCTGTACCACTCGCATTGTCATTGGCTCCAGGAAAGTAGGCTTCATTTCCCATTCTTCCCAAATGATCATAGTGAGCAGAAATCACAATGGTTTTTTTCTTGCATTTTCCTTCTATTTTCCCAATTACGTTGTTGGTTTCGAGAGCAGCCTTGAATTCGCTATCTACCTTAATTTTTATTTTAGAATCCCTTGTAATTTTTGAAGAAAAAACAGAGTCTCTGACTTCAAATATGGGAAATTCAATTGCCGTTTTACCCACCATCCAAGTGAATTTTGAATCGGTAAGCCAAATTACTGGAGCCAACTGAGCGCCTTTGTATTTCCACATGCGATACATTTCGTTGGTATCCAAGTCTTTGGTTTGAGGAGCATGGATGACGAGTATTTTATCTGTTCTATCAATGGGGCCAAACTCAAATTCAAAAAAATCTTTATTTGAATTGATAAAAAATGGTGTGAAAGTGCCTTGAGAACTTCCGGACACAGCATCTATGATAAAATCATGTCCAATAACTAATTTCTGATCATTAATTGAAATCAATACATCATTGGGAAACGTATTTACTGAAATATCAAAAGGTTGAAAAAAATCATCTTGAATGGGTTTTAAACCATATTCTACAAATTTCTCTTTTATATATTTTGCTGCTTTTAGATGTCCATCGTTTACATATCCTCTCCCATGATATTTTTCATCACAAAGTTCTTTAGTAATAAAAAGACCATAATCTTGTTGTCCTAATATTCCTAATAAGACTGATGGGAATAAAACTATTGAGAAAAATATTTTTTGTATCATTTCCTTTGCATTTATATTTCGAGACATACAAAAGTCGTGATAATTATTAGAAATATCTAAACGGATTCAGAAAGTATTTATCCTCTCTAAGAACTGTGTCATTTTTCTTCTCGCTACAGGCACCATTTTCCCATTTTGCAAAACAGCAACATTGCCTTCTTTTCTAGAAAATTCTTTGAGATGATGTTCGATATTGACAATGTATGATTTATGCGTTCTATAAAAGATATTGGCATTTAGATTGTCTTCATATACTTTGATGTTTTTGCTACTCAAGTGTCTGCTTCCATTAGCAAGGTAGATCATAGTGTAATTGTCACTTGCTTCTAAATGAGTAATTTCTTCATTTTTAAGAATAATATAGCCATCTCTAGTAGGCACACTGATTCTATCATTTTCTCTATCAGCTTCTCTTTTTTTGCTTAGAGCTTCCATATCCTCTATGGTATGGATGCGCATTAGTTTTTCAACTGCTTTTTGCAAATCATCAATACTTATAGGTTTTTCTAAATAATCTATAGCATCTGCTTTGAAAGCTTTTAGAGCATATTCATTGTATGCAGTCGTGAAAATTACAGAGAAATCTCTATTTTCGTAATGTTTTAAGAGTTCAAACCCATCTTCATTGGGCATGGCAATATCTAAAAAAACAACCTCTGGATCTTCTTTTTCTATCAAAGTTCTAACTTCTGCAACTGAACTAGCCATTCCTATTACTTTCAATTCAGGACAAAATTCATCTATCAAGATTTTTAAATTTTCCCTTGCATTACTTTCGTCATCTACGATAATTGTTTTCAGTGCCATAATTCAAAGTTTAATGATTTATCCAAATGTATTTATATTTTTTAGCCCAATAGGGTATGGATGTGTAGTTGGTAGTTTTTATTGAGCAATTGGTTTTTAGAATTGAATAATTTGTATTTTACAAATTCTTCAGTACTTAGTTGAAGTTTCCTTGATTAAAAAAATGAGTAAGACTATTTCAACTTTCTCTTTCTCAAACGGCTCAAAAACTCAGGAGAGATGCCTAAATATGAAGCAATATAATGTTGAGGAACCCTTTGAGGCAAAGCAGGATACTTTTTTAAAAACTCATCATATCTTTGCTCTGCAGTAAGAGCAATATTTCCAAAAAGTCTTTCTTGATAAGAAGATAAATGTCTTTGAACGAGTAATCGAAACATTTTTTCAAGAACAGGATATTTTTCTAATAAAATGGCTTTAGAGGTTGGAGTAAGTACAAGTATTTCACAATCTTCAATAGTTTCTATAAACATTTTCTGGGCGTCTGTTCCTGAAAACTCGTAATATCACTGATCCACCATTCCTCAGTGGAAAAAGTCAAGATAACTTCAACTCCTTCTTTGTTAATGTAATAGGTTTTAATGCAACCTTTAAGAATAAATGCCTCAAATTTGCATATTTCACCATTGCGTAATAACACTGTTTTTTTGGGAATTACTTTTTTTTCAAACATTGACTCTATTGCATCCAACTCTTCTTCAGAGATTGACACACAATGTTTGATATATGTTCTTAAAACAGACATGATTTTTGATTCTATGTATTCAAATGTAGCAATAATTGTGCTTTTAGAATTATTTTTTCAAAATCATAATTTTTATTCTAATTTTACATTTTAAAATCAACTGAATATAAAACTGTGAAAATTCGCTTCGAAAATGTGGTTCCAAATCCTATGAAAAATGAAGCTTTTTCAAGCGAAAGTGTGTGGGATAATATTTGCGAAGTTGATAGTGCTTATAGTTATTTTCTAAAGTCTGGAAGCGGAAAAGGAAAAAGCACTTTTGCGGCTTACATCATGTGTTTGAGACATGACTTTTCAGGATTAGTAACCATCAATGGTAAGAATCAAAAAGATATTTCTTTGGATGAATGGGCATTGTTAAGGCAAAATAAAATTGCTTTTTTAGCACAAGATATGCGACTTTTTCCTAATCTAAACGTGATGGAAAATTTGCAAATCAAAAATACTTTAACCCATTTCAAAACGGAGCAAGAAATTACAATTATGCTCGAAACACTTGAAATGGATCACAAAAAAACGCAAATGGCAGGAACACTTTCTTTGGGTCAACAACAGAGAATTGCTTTAATAAGATCTTTGCTTCAACCTTTTGAATTGTTGCTTATGGATGAGCCATTTAGTCACATTGATGAACTCAATATCAAAAAAGCATTGGGTTTAATTTTGGAGGCTTGTACAGTTCAAAAAGCAGGATATGTAATGACTTCATTAGGTCATGAATATGGCATTGAAAATAACAAAACCATTTTTCTATGATTGACAGAGCAATCAAAAGAACGCAAAAACCATTGATACTTTTTTTAAGTATGGCTGGCGCAGTGATTGGCTTATCCTTGCTGATGATTGTAACGCAAGTGTATATCAATCTTAACATTGCGAAAAATCAAGATGCTGGAGCGATCAACGAACAGTTTTTGGTTTTGAAAAAGAAAATAGGGACTATGAACACTTTGGGCATGAGTTCAAGTTCATTTAGTCAAGACGAATTAGATAAAATAATAGCACAACCTTTTGTAAAAGATTACGCTCCTTTCACTACAGGAAGAAATTTTGAAGTGTTTGTGGAATTGTCATTAGACAATGGTCAATCTGGAAACTCTTTGGGCTTCATTGAGTCCGTTCCTGATAAGTTTATTGATGTAAAAGCAGAAAATTGGAGTTGGAATGAATCCTCAGAGTTTATTCCTATCATTATGCCTACTAGTTTTTTGGATATGTACAATTTTGGTCTCGCAGAAAGCATCAATGCTCCCAAAATATCTAAAGATATGGCAAGTATTTTGGCGTTGAAAATTAGGATTTCAGGCAACAATAAACAAAATGTATATATTGGAAGAATTACGGCCTTTAGTGATAGAATCAACTCCGCATTAGTACCTTATTCCTTTATAACATATGCCAATGAAGTATACGGTTCAGGTTCAGATCAGCAACCTTCGAAAATAATTATTGCTACTAATAATAACAAAGACCCTAGAATTGCTAAGTTTTTGGAGGAAAACCAATTAGAAACAAATACAGAGCAATTAAGGGGAACAATTATAGAAAAACTCATTCAACCCATTTTGACATTTACTGGTTTGTTGTGTGTGATTATCATTGTGATGACGATTTTAATTTTTATGTTGTATGGTGAGGTTTTGATTATAAAATCCAAATATGATATTCACGTTTTGTCGCTTTTAGGCTTCAGATGGAAAACTATTTGTAAAGTTTTTAATTTGTTTTTCATCAAAATTTACTCTGTAATTACTGTAATTTCGGTGGTCATCTTTTTTATCACAAAATATTTTCTAGATGTTATTATCAAAGAAAGTTTAATAATAGAAACACTTCCTTTGATATCTTGGCAAACCATCTTAGCAATGATTTTATTTCTAGGATTATTTATTTCTATCAACATTTTCAATACCCGAAAACAAATCAAGCAGATTGCTAAAGGGAATGGGTAGGCAGGATTTTAATTTTTTTATTATACCAAGATCAGCAATGAAAATAATCTAATATTCAATTTTATCCAATTTATCAGTCCATTCTTTAAAAGCGACAAGTGCCTCATCGTTGAGTAATTGCTCACATGGCAATTTTCTTTCGTTTAAATTCAAGTCGATTTCTTCATAAATAAATTGGTCGTCAAAGCCTATGTTAGCAGCATCCACTTTTGTATTTGCATAGTACATTTTTTCGGGTCTAGCCCAGTAAATCGCTCCCAAACACATTGGACAAGGTTCACAACTTGTATAAATTTCACAACCATCCAATTGGAAAGCGCCTAATACTTTGCACGCTTCTCTTATGGCTACAACTTCAGCATGAGCAGTAGGGTCATTTGTAGAAGTTACTTGATTAAACCCTCTTGCAATAATTTCTCCGTCTTTAACAATTACAGCCCCAAAAGGACCTCCTTTTCCAGAACGCATATTTTCTAGAGACAAGCGTATCGCTTCTCTCATAAATTCTTTCTTTTTACTCATGATAATAATGCTTTTCTAATTGAACTTACTCGTCAAAACAGTAGACTTTTTGATTGCGCTTACGTTTCCTTGCTCATCAAAAATTTCAAAGTAAATAATATACGGACCTATAGGCGCTTTTTCCCTTTGATTATTTGTTCCATCCCATGTTATAGTGCCTTCTGGAGAAAGTAAATCATTTTGAACTAAGTACTTTACAATTCTTCCCATTCGGTCAAAAATAGTAATGTTTCCAACGTAACCAGGCTTGTCTAATGTATAAGAGATATTTAATACATCTTCAAAACCATCACCATCTGGCGAAAATATTTCTGGATATACATCAATCATTTCTCCCGTTATCATATTGGGAAAGTACTGTGAGTTTTCTTTTCCTGGAGTAGCCCAACCTACATTTTCTGCAGCAGAATGCCAATTGGTAGCATCTTGTGCCGAACGATTGTAATATATTCTTTCCAATGAAACTCCTTTAACCTCTTTTATTAAAGAAAAGTGTAAATCCTCATCATAACTAAACTTCTCACAAACTGAAGAGTCTGGTAACATAAGATATACAGAAGATGAATCATTACTGTATGTCGGTAAAGATGATAAATGCAAAAATGTTCCGCTTACAGCGCTTATATAGTTTGCTTTTACATTGGCACTGTCTTTAGTAATTACAACAAATTCATTTGGTTTTACCAATCTGTTCTCGTTAATGATCTTAAAATTGTCAATAATTCCATCATCAAAATTGGCTAAAAACATTCCTTTTAGGTCTAAAAATTTATCTGAAACATTATAAATCTCTACAAAGTCGCTCCCTCCTGTGTAAGGATTAAATAATACTTCATTGATAATTAAATCTCCTGCCATTACTTTGGCTGCAAGTATAGCATCAAAATTAAAGTTATTAATTAGGTTTCCTGCACAATCTCCTACACCATTAACATTTACTACATATACAATTCCTGTGTCCAAGGCAGGTGAAGTAGTAAGTGTAACACATGATAAATCTTCTGATACTTCAATAAATGCAATGTTTGGATTACCAGTAATTGAAAACATAGAAGCATTTATATTAGCCGTATCAATACTTTCATTGAAACAAATTTCTATTTTAATACTTGATAAAACATTATTTGAGATGATACTAGGAGGTGTTGTGTCAGGAGTAATGTCAAAAACAGAATTAACAGTTCCAGGAGTTCCTCCGTTTTGATCATTGGAAGCTATCCAATTACTTGAACTTGGACATGGATGATTTGGGTTGATTAACTCAAGAGACCATCCACCTTGTTTTTTATCGCTATCTTGATACCAAGTATCAAAATATTCTACTTCATCAATTAAGTTTCCACTATCATCTCTCAATGTAAAAATATCTGTACTGTTGTTTAATGTGGGTAAAGAACTTACAAAAATAATTTTAGGAAAAATTGAGAATTCAAATGAAGCGCTTGATGGGGCAATTGCAACATATTCACCTGGCAGCAAAATATGGCTAGGTAATGTTGCAGTACTTGATGGATCTGCTAAAGTCCAATTAGCGAGGTCAATTGTTTTGTTAGAGCGATTATATAATTCTACAAACTCTGCATTAGGCAAACCTATTTGAGGAGAAGGATCAGGGAATAGTTCATTGATTACAATATCTCCCAAAGCAGGAACAGCAGGAATAAAATACAAGAAATCATGATTGGAGGTTGTCATCACATTAGAAGCGACATCTTCAACATTTGAAACTGTCAATTGGTAAGTAGTGCCATCTATAAAACTGTTTCCAAATGTAAGGTGAATTAAAGCAGGATTTGCTCCGTCAACAGTTGCAATTGTGGGGTTTCCTATTCCATTATTAACTATGTAATTGTTGGTGTTTTCTGCAGTCGTTGTTTCCACAGGTTCATCAAAGGTTACATCCAGTGTATTTACTGAAGTAAAATTTACATTAGTAACTGATGGTGCTGTTAGGTCCAAAGGAATATTACTCACTTCTATGTCGTCAAAAAAGTGATTGTTTATGGCAGAAGCGGCTGTAGATTGCGTAATTAAAAACCCAAAATGAGTAGAAGCGTTTATTGAAGCATCGTTTACACTCCCTCCAAAAACATAACTACCAGTAGAAGATGAAATTTTATCATATAGCAGGGTCCAATTATTTGATAAATCTCGAGTAACTTTAATTTTAAAAGGATTATTACTTGAACTATTGATAAGGCCATCATCACCGTCAATAATTAAAGTATTAGTCCCAGAAACCTTTTTGTATAAAGAGATTTCATCTGGAGTTCCTCCAAAACGAATAAAATAACCATTGTTAGCAGCGGTTAAATTTGCTTGATCCGACATTAGATAAATATCCACATAGTTTGCACCTGATGTAGCAAATTTCATATTGATGAAAAACTCCCATTGTGCGTCTGTTGCAATGCTAGATGGTGTGCTTAAATAATAGGTTCCACCAGTTGCATTTTGAGATTGTAATTCAAAATCTCCATTAACTGTAAAAAGTGCATCATCTCCAGACCAATTTGGGTTAGTAGTAAAATCCCCATCAGTAAAATCTTCTGATACTTGGCTGAAAGCACTATAAAAAAGAAAAGTGCTTAAGAGTGATGATAAAAAAATATGCTTAATCAAAATCGTAAGTTTGTATTATATTTAATCTTGTAGTTCAAATTATACAAACAAAGATATGTAAACTTTTTAAAAGTTGTAAAAAAATAGATTAAGGACTTGTTAAGAAAGGTAAATTACAGTTTTTCAACAAGTTTGTCGATAGCAGTATGCAGCTCTATTCCTCTTAGATTTTTTCCTACGATTACGCCATTAGCATCAATTAAATAACTAGCAGGAATAGAGTTGATTTTGTACAACCTTGCGGCTTCATTATTCCATTTTTTAAAATCACAAACATGATATTTCCAATCTAATTGATCTTGTTCTATCGCTTTTGTCCAAGCCTCTTTGTATGCGTCTAAAGAAACACTAAACACAGTAAATCCTTTTCCTTCTTTGAATTTAGCGTTTTTGTATTTGTTGTAAGCCTCAACCACATTAGGGTTTTCATGACGACATGGACCGCACCAACTAGCCCAAAAATCTATTAACACTACTTTACCTCTCAAACTTTTTAGCGAAATCATTTTTCCGTCTACTCCTTGCATTTCAATTTCTGGGGCAATATTTCCTACATTAAGTCCAACGGTTTTATCTTGCAGGCCAGGAAACCATGCTTTTATCATCCAAAATTGTTTTTCAGGTGGCCAAGTAAAATTGGTGAACAATATAATAACTAAGGAAAAAGGTAGTATTAAACGAAATATTTTCATGTTGAATTTTTAAATTAAATTTATCGGAACAATCATACAAAAATTGTTCCAAGATGATTTATTGAAATAATAAAGGTTTAAATAAATTAAATTCTTCGAATATCAGCCCCTAAATTATTCAATCTCAATTCGATATTTTCATAACCTCTATCTATTTGTTCGATGTTATGAATGGTAGATTTTCCATTTGCTGATAGCGCAGCAATTAGTAGTGAAACCCCTGCTCTAATATCTGGAGAAGTCATTGTGATTCCTCTTAGTGCAGTTTTTCTTTCCATCCCTATTACTGTAGCCCTATGTGGGTCACAAAGGATAATTTGTGCTCCCATATCTATCAATTTATCAACGAAGAACAATCTACTTTCAAACATTTTTTGATGAACCAAAACACTTCCACGTGCTTGAATAGCAGTCACTAAAATTATACTCAACAAATCTGGAGTAAACCCTGGCCATGGAGCATCAGAAATTGTCATAATTGACCCATCGATAAAAGATTCAATTTCATAAACGTCTTGTTCAGGTATACGTAAATCATCTCCAATCAATTCCATTTTGATACCCAATCTTTTGAAAATTGTTGGTATTATTCCTAATTCATTGTAGCAAACATTTTTAATTGTTATGTCTGATTGAGTCATAGCAGCTAAACCAATAAAACTTCCAATTTCAATCATATCTGGAAGAATTCTATGTTCGCAACCTCCTAGTTTTTCAACGCCTTCAATAATCAACATGTTGGAACCAATTCCAGAAATTTTGGCCCCCATACTATTGAGCATTTTACATAGTTGTTGTAAATAAGGTTCACAAGCAGCATTGTAAATGGTTGTTTTTCCTTCAGCAAGCACAGCAGCCATTACAATATTGGCTGTTCCTGTTACAGAAGCTTCATCCAAAAGCATATAGCAACCCTTTAGTTTTCCCCCTGGTGCTTCAGCTTTGAAAAAATTAGTTTCAGCATCATATTTAAAGTCTGCACCTAGATTTTGAAACCCTAAAAAGTGAGTGTCCAATCTTCTTCTTCCGATTTTATCTCCTCCAGGTTTTGGGATATATCCTTTTCCAAATCTAGCCAAAAGTGGCCCCACAATCATAATAGAACCTCTAAGACTTGCACCTTTTTTTCTGAAATCTTCTGTCAACATATAGTCCACATCAATTTCATCTGCCAAGAAACTAAACTTTCCTCTGTCTAGTTTTTGGACTTTTACACCCAAAGCTTGCAAAAGATTGATTAGTTTGTTGACATCAACAATATCTGGAATATTAGAAATGATGACTTCTTCATCGGTTAGCAAAACCGTGTTTAACACCTGTAACGCTTCGTTTTTAGCACCTTGAGGCGTAAGGTTTCCCTTTAGTTTTTTTCCTCCTATAACTTCAAATGAACCCATTATTTTTGTTTTTTTCTACGTTGATTATTTCTTTTGTTGTTGTTTGCTTTTGGTGAAGTGATACTATTCGTTTTAGATTTTCTCAATGTTCTTAAAATCTCATTTGTATCTGTAAAATCTTCTTCAGTAACTTCAATTTTTCCTCCAGACATTTCTTTTATTTGTTTCATGATTACAGAATTATCCACTGCATCTTTATTCCAAATAAGGTAAGATGATTTGAGCATGTTTGCCAATTTTACAGACAAAATTCTTTTCTCCTCCCCTTCAGGCAAATTTGAAGCGGCTTCAATCCAATCTTCAGCCAATTTTCCATAATGTCCATACTTGATTTTTCTTTGAGGATAATCCATCAACCTTGGTTTGGATCTAAAACTTTGCTGAGTAGGAACAGGATAAGGAGAATCTACGTCTAATTCAAAATTGGACATGATAAAAAGGTGCGCCCACAATTTGTGATTAAAATCTTCAACATCTCTTAAATGTGGATTCAGTTGACCCATTACCTTGATGATGGCTTGCGCACATTTATTTCTTTCCTCTTTGTCTTCGATGGTGAGTGCTACACCAATCATGTTTTGTACATTTCTTCCATATTCCGGGATTACCATCAAATCTCTTTCGGTATTGTACTCTAAAACAGTATTTTCTTTCATTTGTGAATTTGTTCTTAATTTTAAAAACCAATAGCTCCTTGACAACTAAATCTACAGTTTGACTTTAATAATTGATAAGGTTATTGCATTTGGTTTTGCGATTTCAAAGTTAAGTATTATTTTAATATAAATGCTTTTTTTGAAAATTCACTCTAAAATGTAACGTTTAATTAATTTGAAAATTTGTGTAATGAATTAAAAACAAAAGGTTATCAATTTATAAACAAATAGAAAATGGGTGCTCAAGTTGATTATTACGGAGTAATTTTGCGTAAATATTTACGATTCATACATGAAAATACTTGGAATTTTGCTCACCCCTATTTTTGGTCTTGTTTTTTATTTTCTCTTAGGGGTTTTCCATCCTATTCAGTGGCTTGCTCTAAAGGTATTTGGCTATAATGGACATAAAAAAGTGGTAGATTTTTTGAATTTTTTGTTGATGAAATCAACCTATATATTAGGTAATCGTTTTGTTTTTGAAAATAAATTTCAATTGCCCGAAAACCAAACCATCGTTTTTGTATCTAACCATCAAAGCATGTTCGACATTCCTCCTTTGATATGGTATTTGAGAAAATTTCATGCAAAATTCGTTGCCAAAAAAGAACTAGGTAAAGGAATACCAAGTATTTCTTTCAACTTAAGACATGGAGGTGCAGCACTGATAGACAGAAAAGACAAAACTAAAGCGCTTGAAACACTTGAAAAATTTGCCAAAAACATCCATCAAAAGAAATGGTCCACCATCATTTTTCCTGAAGGTACTAGAAGTAAAGGAGATACTCCAAAATATTTTTCAAAGGCAGGTTTAGAAACCATTTTAAAATTCAATCCCGATGCGCTGATTGTTCCAATTAGTATTCAAGGTTCATGGAAAATGTTTAGACATGGGAATTTCCCTTTAGGTGTTTTTAATAAAATTAGTATAGAGGTTTTAAAACCAATTAAAGCAAGTTCTATGGATTTAAAAGAATTATTAGAATCTATAGAAAAAACGATTACTCATTCAGTTTTGGCAAAAGCTTAAATTCTTTCAAATTTATTTTTATTTTTGCACCTAATTAATTGGCTCCGTGGCGCAACTTTATTAAAGAGATTTAGTTGCTCCACTTTGCATAAATGGCTCCGTGGCGCAACTTTATTAAAGAGATTTAGTTGCTCCACTTTGCATAATTGGCTCCGTGGCGCAACTGAATAGCGCATCAGATTTCGGCTCTGAGGGTTGCAGGTTTGAATCCTGCCGGGGTCACAAAACTGTTTTGAGTGTGAGTATGGAGCAAGAGCTTCATACTTACACGAAAAATAATCCCTCAAAACTCACACGCTAACTCCAACTGAAAAACACGCTAAAAAAATCCTAAATTATGTTTGATTTCGAGAAACTAACTGTTTATCAAAAAGCCAAAGAATATAATAAATCTATAAATGAATTAATTTCAAATATTGAATTAGATAGAACAACTAAAGATCAGTTAAGAAGAGCATCTTTTAGTATAATGCTGAATATAGCAGAAGGTGCTGGAAGATTTACCAATGCTGATAAAAGAAATTTTTATGTAATATCGAGAGGTTCAGTTTTTGAATGTGTTGCAATATTTGATTATTTGAAAGATATTGCAAAAATTGATAAAATTACTTTTGAATTATTTTATAAAACTTTAGAAGAATTATCGAAAATGCTATTTTCATTGATAAAAGGCTTGACAAAACAGTTTTGAGTGTGAGTATGGAGCAAGAGTTTCATACTTACACTAAAACAATTCCTCAAAACTCACGCTGTAATTCCAATTGATGTTTTTATCTTTAATAATTTGAGTAAACCTCTTTCATTTTTGGAGATTCGTAAATGCCTTTGGGAGTGATAACAGTTTCTTCATCGTTGATCCCATTTTTGAATCTTTCATTTACGATTTTTTGAACATAAGGGTCATCGAAATTGAATTGTCCAAATTTTTCATAATCGCTTATTTGAACTCCAATAGCTTTGTACATTTTCCAAACCAATTCAGAGCAATACCATTTCTCATCAGACCACTCGAAAAGTAAGTCGTAATCTTTGCCTTTAACTTTATTGAAAAAAGTTTTCATTTTTTCAATTTTATCAGGGGTAAGTATTTCATTGTTTTTATATCTTGAAATCGTAATATGACCTTTATCTCCTTTGAGAATGAATTTTGAAAGAAGGGTTTTAGTTACAGGCTGGATGGCTTCATAAACATACCATTGTCCATTTTCTTTGAATAAAATTCCTACATGGCTGTATTTTGATCCTGTGGCTTTTTGAACTGCTAAAGATTGTCCGTAATTATTTGTTTGAAAAATAACATCCCCTTCTTTTAAAATACTTTCATCGAATTTGTTGTATTCGTTTTTTGAATTTTTAAGTTCAATTTTTGAATTGATTGATCCTAAATTGACAAATGCAAAAACCAAAATTAAAGCAATTGTAACAATGTAAAATATCTTTTTCATAAAAGAGGAAATTTTAAGATTACTCAAACTTAAAGAAAATATATTTAAACATTATTGATGAGGTTGTTAAAAAAACATAATATGGTTTTCTAAAGAGTAAACATTTAGCCTATACTTTATCTTAACAACAACCACCGCCAGAGTAATGAAAAGTACTTTCAGAAATATAAATATCTTCTCTATTCAGTTTACTCAAAGCAGAAGCTGTTTTGTCACAAACAGCAATGGGTTGGTTGGGCATCAATATATGACCCGCTTTGTCATCAAAATATTTTTCATCACCATAGTAAATGGCTGTTTTGCCTGTAAAAACACAAGGCCCATCAGAAGGCATAGGGTCTTTTATAGCACAAACTTCTACACTTTCTATTTTCAACAATTCATTAGTAGGATAATGTTTGGGATCCAAAACACGATATGCTCTTTTAGCTCTTACTTCAACTGTTCCAAAACCTACAGAAGTAATGGTGTCTATATAGTCTTGAAGAGAAATGGCTCCAGTAAGACACATGGCTCTTAGCCTGTCATCGTTTCTAAGTTCTTCGCTCATGGATTGTTCGCAAGTTGGGTCAGACATTACAAATCTTCCGTTGGGTTTTAGTACACGATAAACTTCAGATAATGCTTTTTTTAAATCGTCTAATTTGAAAATGTTGAACATACAATTTTGTGCTGCAACATCTATTGAGTTATCTTCCAAAGGGAGGTTCAGAGCATCACCGATTCTTAAATCCACAAATTCTGATTTGAACCAATCGTTTTGTTTTTCTGCTTCGATAAAATTTTTGCGAGAAGCTTCCAGCATTTCGGGTAAAACGTCCACGCCTATCACACCGCTTTTTCGTCTGCTAAAATATGAAAACTGTAATAGTTCCATTCCACCTCCTACTCCGACATAAAGAATGGTCGGCTCGTTAGATAAATCGCTAGGGTTTACAGTGCTTCCACATCCATAGTTCATTTCCTGCATTATGGTTGGGATTTTCATACCTGGCAATTGCCATATTGGGTTGGTTGTACAGCATAATCCAACATCAGGTGTTGTAACTGCTTTTCTATATAAATCGTTGGTTGCTTCTAGATAGGTCATATTTTTGATGTTTGATGTTTTCAACCTTTGCAATTGCTTCGGTTGATGAAAGGTGTTTGATGTTTGGTGTTCATAGCTAACTGTTAACCGCCAACAACTAAAAACTCATTTCTCGTATGATTTAATCCCTTTAGTGAGCCATTTTCCCCATTTTTCATCGTAAGGGTGGATTTTCAATGTGGGTTTGTTTTCTGTTGTTACCATTGGTTTTCCGGTATTGCACCACTCAAAAAAACCTCCGTATAGGTTGGAAATGTTGGTGTATCCGTTTTTGATAAGTTTATGTGTAATTTTTTCACTTCTGTAACCTACCGAACAGTAAACGAGGATTTCAGCATTTCTAGGGATATTGGCCACAGACTGCATTTTAAATTCATCATAACCTACCCAAATTGCACCTTTGATATGGGAAACATCATACTCTTCTTTGGCTCTTGTGTCTAAAAAGATATAGTTTTTATTTTCTTCAATATCATTGACAGATTTTTCAGGAACGTTGTGCGAAAGTAATCTCTGCAACATTTTGTGGTATGCTTCATTACCAACTTCTTGTGCCCAAAAAACAGACCCAAAAAGCGATGAAATGGAGAGTAAAATGTATTTAATATTTCTCATATTTTTTTATTTTTTCTTTAAGCCACCGTCCCGCCACAGCTGCTACCATCCCCTGCTGTACAACCATAGCAATGTTGGTTGATAATAATATTTCTTTCGTTCAATGCTTTCCAATCAAAATCGTTGATGTGAGTAGAATGTGATGATGCAACTTTTAAATTTAGCATTTGGTTGAAATCACAATCGTAGATATATCCATCCCAACCTATAGAAAGCGTATTTCTACACATCACACCTTCAGCAGCAGAAGGGTTGTAACTATCTACTAATGTTTCCATATAATCTTCCAGATTGTCACTAGCGATTAAATAGTTCAAAAATCTACTTACTGGCAAATTTGTAATGGCGAAAAGTTGGTTAAATTCAACTTGAAATTCTTCTTTTAGTTTTTCTTTAAATTTCAATTCCAACATTTCTTGGTTATCAGGCATAAATGCTCCAGATGGATTGTAAACTAAATTCAAAACTAATTCTTTGTAAATTCCATAACCCACTTCATTTAGCATTTGCAACGCTTTGATAGATTTTTCAAAAACACCATCACCTCTTTGAGCATCTGTTCTTTTGGCTTCAAAATAGGGTAGAGAAGATACCACTTCAATTTTATTTTCTTTAAAAAAATGAGGTAAATCGTGATACTTTTTATTTGCTAAAATGATGGTGAGATTACATCTAACTATAATTTTGATTTCGTTATTTATTTTTCTAATCTCTTCCACAAACCATCTGAAATTGGGATTCATTTCTGGTGCGCCTCCTGTTAAGTCTATTGTCGTAAAAGGATAGCTTTTGATGATTTCAACGCATTTTTGCAAAGTAACTTGTTCCATGATTTCTTTTCTATCAGGTCCAGCATCTACATGACAGTGTTTGCAAACTTGGTTACACATTTTTCCCATATTGATTTGAAGTGTGTCTATATGAGTGACGGTCAACGGGAATAGATTTGATGCTTTTAGTTTATTGCCAAACTTTTCAACATTTACCTCATTCAAAACTTTTAATTGATAATTGCTATCTGCAAAAGCATCCCCCAAAGCTTTCAGTGATTTTGTTTTAGATTTTTCTTTAATTAAACTCATGATCTATTTTACTTTAGATTTTGAAAACTGCAAAAAAGTATAAGACGACACTACAAAGTAACCCACCATCATCATAATATGAAAAGGTAAAAGGCCATAATCTTTTATTTGAAAAGCGTATATGATGCCAAAAGCAAAATAAAACACCAAAAACAATTCGATGTAGGACAACAAAGGTATTTTTTGAGTAATGTAGTTCTTCTTTTGCCAAGCCCCTTTTTTGTCAGAAAGATTAAATTTTGGTGTTCTTATAAAGGATGTTTTCTTACCGGCATAACCTTCCAATACAGCCACTGCATTGTGTAGTGAAAGCCCCATAGAAACAGATAAGAAACTAGGAAACAATGCAAAAAAACTAAAGAATGATTTTGTTTTTTGTTCACTCAATTTCAAAAGTGCTGTGAGGTAAAAAATGGCTAAGATTAGAAAACTAAGTACAAAAATAGAAGCCAATATAAAAAGGTTTTTGAACTCTGGCAATTGTGTTTTTACAAACAATAATGGTACACTCAATAAAGCACATACTAAAATACTAACGAATACCGCACTATTCAGCAAATGCATCAAAGCATGCCATTTTACAACTAATGGTTTTTTGCTTCGGATAACATTTAGCAAGTGTTTTTTTGCGGTTTCAGCACCACCTTTTGTCCAACGGTATTGTTGGTTTTTTAAAGCACTCATCACAGGTGGTAATTCAGCAGGAGAAGCTACATCTTCTAAATATACAAATTCCCAATTTTTCAATTGTGCTCTATAACTTAAATCCAAGTCTTCGGTTAATGTATCTGCCGACCAATTGCCACTATCGATAATGCAAGACTTTCTCCAAACGCCTGCTGTTCCATTGAAATTGATAAATCCTTCGTTTTCATTTCTCCCTACTTGTTCTACAGTGAAATGTGCATCCAAAGCAAATGCTTGTAATCTTGTTAGAATATTATATTTTTTATTCAGGTGTGCCCATCTCGTTTGAACCATTCCCACCTTTTCATTTTGAAAATAAGGAATGGTTTTTTTGAGAAAATCTTTTTCTGGTAAAAAATCAGCATCGAAAATAGCAATATATTCTCCTTTTGCTATCGTCAATCCCTCTTCTAAGGCACCTGCTTTATATCCTTTTCTGTTGGTTCTATGAATATAAACGATATCAATTCCTTTTGCTTTCCATGCATCAGCACTCTTTTTGGCAATTGATATGGTTTCGTCTGTGGAATCATCCAAAACTTGAATTTCTAACAATGTTTTTGGGTAATCTATTTCACAAATTTTATTTATCAATCTTTCTGTAACATACTGTTCATTGTAAATCGGAAGTTGTATTGTTACCTTTGGAAACAATATTTCTTTTTGAAGATCAGGCTTTTGTGCTTTTTTTTGTTTTGTAAAATATTTCCACAACAAATGTACTTGTGTTAATGAATACAAAAACAAGAATAAGGAAGCAATGAAGTAAATCACCAACACAATTATCATCAACACTTTCATTCAGAACTGGGATTAATTTTAAACATATTATTTTCAAAAATCAATGGATTATCATCAATCTTTTTTGGAGCATTAGAGTTTTCTAATTTCAAAACACCTCTAGGGCAAACTGCACTGCAAATACCACAACCCACACAAGAAGATCTTACAATATCTTCACCTTTTTGAGCATAGGCTCTCACGTCAATTCCTTGTTCGCAATAGGTAGAGCAATTTCCACAAGAAATACATTGCCCTCCATTGGTGGTGATTCTAAATTTAGATTTAAATCGTTGCACCAATCCCATATATGCTGCTAAGGGGCATCCAAATCTACACCAAACACGATTGCCCATTACAGGATAAAATCCCGTTCCGATTACTCCAGAAAAAATAGCTCCAATTAGAAATCCATATGACTTTTGAAGTGTGTAAGTTTCTATTCCGAAAAGAGAAGTGGCACCGCTAAAAAAAGTATATAAGGTAGCTCCTGTCATGAGAATTGCAAAAACCAATACGCCATGAATCAACCATCTTTCAATTTTCCAAGCTTTGAGCGATTTGTCCGAATGTTGTCTATAGGGATCTCCTAAAGTTTCAGCAAGTCCACCGCAACCACAAACCCAACTACAATACCATCTTTTCCCAAAAAAGTAAACCATTATTGGAACGATAATTATCGTTAGTACAATTCCCCAAACCAACATGAAAATCCCTACTTTTCCGCTAGACATCAAATTATTGATGTTCCAATCAAAGAAAAAATCATAGTCCAAAGGCCATGCGTTTTTAAAATCGTAGTAAGGCATATTGAAACGCACAAGAATTTCGGGAATTAAAAAAGCAAAAGCAATTTGGAAAAACAAGACCACTGAAGTTCGAAGATTTTGGTAATTGTTATTTCGGTATTTCACAAACATTCTAATTGCCATCAAAGTCATGGCAAAGCAATACATCAGACCATACAAAAACCAATGACTTGCAGGATTTCCACTAAGTGACTCACTTATGGGACTGATGAGTGTAACCAAATTGTTGAGGTAATATGGAAAGAAATACAAAACGATATAAAAACCGACCAAATAGCCAAAAACCAAATAAGCCAACCAGCCTCGGTTAGTAAGGGCATTTTGAAATATACCATTGTTTTTAATGCCTTTTGGCCCCAAAAGTTTGATGTTCGTAAGGTGATAAATTAGAGCGCCAATGGTAATAAGACCAAAAGTTAAGAACAACCACAATTCTTTGTTTTTGGTTACAGTGCCTTCATTAAAACTTTGTGTCATTTTGAGTAATGCATCAGCATCATTTTTGAGATGATAGGCAACACCAATCTTTACATTAATTTCATTGATTTTAGCCTCGAAGTCTTTTATAAATGCTGCTAGATCTAGATATTGTTTTTCACTTGAAAACATCCAAGAAGTTTGTTCTTCTAAAAGTTTTTGTTTCTTTTCATCAAAAAGTTGACTGAGTGTTTCTTTGGAATAATTGATTTTACCTTCTTTTTGAATAGCTATATAAAGTTGTTTTGCTTCTTCATGCGAAATTCCATCTCTTTCAATGAGTTTTTCAGAAATCAATTGGTTATGTTGAGCTATTGAAAATTGTAAATCATCTATAAACTTAAATTGATTAAAATAGATTTTGTCTTTGAGTCCTGTTTTCGAAATTACCGAAATAAAACCATTTTGAATGGTGTCGTTTTTAATGTCATTTTCAAGAAGGAATTCTGATACATTTTTTTCGGTTACCTTATATTTTCCTAGAAATATTACTGAAGTAAATAGCAAAAACCCTATTAGAAAAATAAATACTGATATTTGATTGAATAACTTCATGCTGTTTATTTGGAATTGAATAAAATTTTCCAACTCTTCTTTTTCAGTTTTAGTTGTGTATTATTTTCAATATTGAATTTTTCGATGATTTTAGGTTCGTGGAGTTTATAAAACTCTGAATCAAAATTAGCACTTGCCAAATTTTCAATAACATATTTCACATCTCTTTTTTCATTTAGCCATTTGTCAAATGCTTGGTGTCGCATTCTAATTCCAAAAGTGTTGATGCCTATAAAAGTGAAATCGTTTTTGTCGTAGCAAAAACGTACAGCAATTTCACCATTGGGATGTTCCCAGTAGAAGTGTTTTTCGTTTTCTTTAGGATTAGGAAAAACCCAACCATACGTTTGGTATTCGATGTCAAAAAATTTGGCAGAATTGAACCAATTTCCAGGATTATAAACTTGAGGTTTTTTACAAATGTTATGCGCCAAGGTTTTTCCCATAATTTTTCCAGTGTACCAAACCTGTTCAATGTTTCGTCTATCTGAAGAAGGATGCTGAACAAACTCAGCACAGTCGCCAATAGCGAAAACATCTTCGACTTGCGTTTCTAAATATTCATTAATCAAAACACCTCTATTTAAAGGAATATCAGAACCTTTTAAAAAATCAATATTTGGACTTACTCCAGCCGTGAGTCCCACGAGTTGACAACGAATTTCATCTCCTTTTGAGGTGATGATAGATTTCACCTTTCCATCTTCGTCACCTACAATTTCTTTTAATTCTGTTTCCAATTGTAAATCTATATGATGAACAAGCATGTGGCGCATAATAAGTTCACTTTCTTCTTTGGGGAGTACATTGCCCCAAAATAAATTTTCACGAACCAAAAAAGTGACTTTATAACCTCTAGACAAGAGCATTTCTGCGAGTTCAATTCCAATTAATCCTCCCCCTACAATTACAGCTCTTTCTATTCCTCCTTTTGTATTTTCTTCAAGAAGTTGTAAATCTTGATAACTATACAAACCTTGCACACCTTTCAAATCTTGACCTTTCCAACCAAATTTATTGGGTTTGGAGCCTGTTGCCAAAACCAGTTTGTCGTATGATATCAACTTTCCGTCTTCCAACAGCACAGTTTTTTCGTTTGTTTTGATGGTGGTTACTTTTCCTTGTATTAAGTTGATACGATTTTTCTCCCAAAACCATGGTTCGTATGGCTGAGTATGCTCAAATTTCATGTGCCCCATATACACATACATCAAGGCAGTTCGAGAAAAAAAATATTTTGTTTCGTATGAGATTATCGTAATTTCAAAATCGCTATATTTTCTTATGTATCTTGCACAAGTTACACCTGAAATACCATTTCCTATGATGACGATTTTTTTACTCATTATCGATATAAATATATAGTCGAAGTTAAATTTATTCCTGACAGAATGGTGTAAAATTCATTAAATAATGATTGCGCTTTATCTCTAGCATACCAAAGGTGTAATTCCTTTTCAAACTCCTCCCAACTTTTACCTTGAGGATTTGCTTTCCAAGCATACAAAATTTCGTTTGCTTTTTTGGGTCTTGCGCCCCAAGTAAAAAGTTCATTTTCGTTTTCGTCAAAAGCGATAAGTTTGGGGATAGACTTTGCGCCATTGGTATGATAAATTTCCATTAGTTCTGGATTTTCGTCTCTAAAAATGATTTTTAAATCAATTTTACCGTTCGTAGCATCCACAATTTTTTGAATGGCGGGCAAATTCTGAGCGCTATCACCACACCAGTTTTCACTTATTACATACCAAGTTTGTTTATTGATTATATTTTCTGCAATTTGCTTTAATTCTTCAGGAACTTTTAATGTTTTGTTTAGCCTTCCCATTCTTTTAAGATTGAGCGCTGTATATCCAATCAGGGCTTCATTTTGGTTATTTCCAGAAGTTTGATGGTTTGCGACATGATTTTGCGTAAGCTCAAAATATTTTTGATAATTTAAAACGGGACCATTTACTTTCATTAAAACGAATTTTTTTATTGTTATTTGAGTTTTGTCGTATAAAAAATTAAATACTGACAAAAGTAAAGATAACATTTTGAGTTTATTTATACTTAAATATCGTTGTGATAATTTTATAACCTGCCATGAAAGTACCTTTTACTGTTCCAGAAACTTTGCTTTTACCGATTCTAACTCTGTATTTTACAGGAATTTCAACACATTTCATTTTTAATTTGGCAGCTTTTACTTGCATTTCTACAGTCCAACCGTAAGTTTTATCTTGCATATTAATTTCCAATAAACTTTTATATTTCACTGCTCTGAAAGGTCCTAAATCTGTAAATTCGACTTTGTAAAACCATTTGATAAGTTTTGTAGCCAACCAATTCCCAAAAATTTGTTGAGGTGTCATCGATTTTTTTTCTTTGTTGCCCAATGCCCTGGAACCGATTACCAAATCCACATTATCATTAATAATTGGAGCAACCAATTCGGGAATTTGCTCTGGAAAGTCAGAATAATCGGCATCAATAAAAACAACTATATCTGGTTGGATATTATTTTCTACCAAATAGGCCATTCCTTTTAAACAAGCATTTCCGTATCCTTGAATAGGCTCGTCCACCACAATTGCGCCTGCGTTTTCAGCATTAATTTTAGTATTGTCATTTGAATTGTTGTTACAAACAATAATTTCTTTTACACAGTCTTTTGGAATGTCATTTACAACATTTCCTACGGCATTTTCCTCATTAAAAGCAGGAATAATTACGACAATATGTGGTTTAATATTCTGTTTCATTTATAATTTTTCCTTATAGGTGTTCCAAAAACCTACTTTTTTATTGTTGTGATAACTTCCACTTTGAAACAATACTCCATTTAAGTATTGATTACAAAATCCATGTTTTTTGTCATGCAAATACTCACATTCTTCAATAAGTATACCTTGAGGACAAAACTCTTTACACCATCCATTTTTCTGATTGTCTAAAAAAATTGCTTCATACTTAATTGTTCCATCATCATAGTATTCTGTCCAAAAGTCTGTTTTCTTTCCATTGATATAGTCACCTTTCGTAACAGTTTGTCCTTTAGGAGAAAAGTATTCCCACCAACCTTCTTTAACGCCATTTTTATATGCTCCTTGAGATTGAAGATTACCATTGTCATAAAAAGTTTTGCAATAACCATGTTTTAAAGTGTCTTTTATAATTCCATAAAATGAAACATTTCCATTGGGATGAAATAAAGTGTCTTTTTCAAGGTTGAGGGTGTCAAGATTGATTTTTGAAATTATTTCTGGTTGATTTTTATTTTTACTTAGTGCAGTTTTATTCTCTTTTGAAGTATCGCATTTTATGAACAATAAAAAACATAAAAAAAGTTTGACTGCTATTAAAGTTATATTTTTAAAATCATTTGATACCATCTTCAAATAAATTTGATTTCTTATTTTATAACTTTGATAGTTTATCGATTAATCTATTTTTCTCTTCTAGACTTAAAGAAATTTGAGAATTATATTTAACATTTTCAGTTGCAAAACTGCGAAATATTAAGTCATCAAGTTCCGTACTCATTTGTTTATATTTTTTACATTTTACACATAGTATCAAATGCATGCGTAAATTAATCATCTCATTTAAGGATAATTTTTGAAATTTAGATTTTTCAATAATTTCTGTTACTTTGTTGCAGTGCATCATAATCTTTTAATTTTCTTGTATCCAGTTTGTTTTAAGACAATCTTTTAATTTTAATTTTGCTCTGTGAACAATCTGCCACAAATTAGTGTCGGAAATTTCTAATTCCTTACAAATGGATTTACTTTCTATTGGGTCAATGTATTTCATCTTAATAACACTTTCCCACAAATCAGGTAATCCTTTGATGCAGTCGTAAAAAACTTTCACGAAATTTTCATCATCAAGCAAGTGTTCAGAATTTTCAATAACAAATGGTTCTTTATTGGGTTTCCATGCACCTTGTTCAGAAAAACTTTCCGACACGACTTCAACTGATTTGTCAGAAATGTGTTTTTTAGATTTGGCTCTAAAGTGATCCATTATCTTGTTTTTTAAAATCGCAATTAACCAAGTTTTGAGGTTGCTTTCGCCTCTAAAAGAATTAGGTTTTTCTATAATTACCATCAAAGTGTCTTGGACTA
>CAWUIK010000034.1:0-29715 GCA_963922585.1 uncultured Flavobacteriales bacterium
TTTTGAATAACAACAACTCTGTTGATGAGAAATACACCAAAAAATAACAAACCAAAAATGCCTAAGAATAAATAAAACTTTTGCTGTTTTTGATAAGCAATTTCAAGTTTTTGTTTGGAGGCTTCTGCTTTTTGTGCATTTATTTCAGCATTTTTAACCTTGATTTCTTCTGCTTTTTTAACACTATCAGCGGCCGCTTTTTTATCATATTCGTATTTAAATTGTTGTTGAATGGTTTGTAACGAACTTTCTCTACTAGAAATACTATCTTTTGTAGCATAATGTTCCTCAAGCATTGAAAGAGATAGCGTTAGGTTGTTTTTAACTTTATGAATTTTATGAAGCACGTATGTAATAGCGTTGAGTTCAAATATGGAGTTGGATGTTTTCGCCAAATCATAAGCTTTTGTTCCTATTTCTAATGCTTTGTCGTATTGTTTTTTATCCAAGTAAATATTGGCAACATTAGATAACGATGAAGCTAAACTTTGCTTTGATTTTAATTCTTCGTTCAATTCTGAACTCATTAAAAAATATTCTAATGCAATATCTAACTTTCCTTTTTTGTAATAAACTGTCCCTATGTGGTTGTATATTTTTGCCAATTCATTTTTATCATTTTTTTCTTTAGAAATATTTAGACACTCTATGTAATTTTCCAGTGCAGCGTCAAATTTTTGATGTGCATATTCTTTGTTACCAGATTTCAAAGCAGAATCACCTTGTTCAAAATAGACAAAGCCAATATTAGAATATGCTTTATTATATTCATTCTTATCTTCAATTTTCTTTTTAATATCAAGACTCTTTTGATAAAACTTTAATGCATTTGTATAATCATCTTGATAATGATAGATTGCACCTATGTTTATCATAATAGAAGAAATTCCTTTTTCATCGTTGAGTTCTTCTCTTATTGCCAAACATTTATAGTAATATTCCAAAGCTTTTATTAAATCACCTTTATTATGGTGGATGGTTCCTATGTTAATGTAGGAATTACTAATACCTTTTTTATCACCAATCGCTTCTTTAATTTTCAAACTTTTTTCGTTGTATTCAAGTGCTGCTTCGAAATTTCCTTGATTTTTAATAATAACAGCGAGATTGTTAAATGCTGAACCTTGATATTTTTTGAAAACTTTAACTTCTTTTTCAGACAATTGATTGATGTTATCCAAGTTTTTAGCGCAAATTTCTGCTACTTTAAAGTTGATTTCTAAATCTAATTGTGGATCACTTACATAAATAAGATTGTCCCATTCTATATATGTTTTTACTCTTGTAGTATCACTGTTAGTGTTTTCGATGACTTGTTTTAATGAATCAATCTTTTGCTCTTTAGTTTGCGAATGATTAAGATTTGGATAAAGAAATAGGTATATAAAAACACACCTTTTTAGCAAGGTTGATAAGTATATATTTGATAGTTTTATTTTCACAAGAATAGATTGGAATCAAAGTTAATACAATGATTGAAATATTATAAAAGATTTCAAATCAATGATAAATTTTTAGAATTTAAATTTATTCTTCAACAATAACAGCAGCATAAGCCACATCCCCATCAAGCGGAGGGTTTATTTTTCTGATTTCTACACGAATTTTTTCTACGATATCAAAAGCATTTTTGCACCTTTCTAGAATTCTGTAAGCTACCGTTTCGATGAGTTTGGAAGGAATTGCCATTTCTTCTTCTACAAATTGATTCACATCCACATAGCTAATCGTTTTGGATAAATCATCTGTAAGTGCCGAGGGTTTGAAATTACACCACAAATCTACATCTACTTCAAAATAGCCGCCTATTAGTGTTTCGTCACTCAAACACCCATGATAAGAGTAGCATCTAATACCTTTTACTTGTATGATGTTCATGATGCTTATTCTCCAGTGAATACGGGTTTTCTTTTTTCTATAAATGCAGTTGTGCCTTCAGAGAAATCTTTTGTGCCAAAACATTTTCCAAATTCGGCAATTTCTGCTTTGAAACCATCGATACCTTCTTTGTATTGCGCATTTACAGAAGCAATGGCAGAAGCAATGGCTTTTGGAGAATTACGAGCAATTTTCTCAGCCATTTTCTCACAAGTTGCCAATAATTCTGATTGACCAACTACTTCATTAACTAATCCCCAAGATTTAGCATCTTCAGCAGAAATCATTCCTGCAGTCATAATCATTTCATTAGCTTTTCCTTTTCCTACGAGTTGAGGTAGTCTTTGCGTACCTCCATATCCAGGAATTACACCAAGAGAAACTTCTGGCAAACCTAATTTAGCATTATCGCTTGCTATTCTAATATGACATGACATCGCCAATTCTAAACCACCACCAAGTGCAAAACCATTAACAGCAGCAATAACAGGCGTATTTAAATTTTCAACTAAATTAAATAATTTGGTATGCCCTTCAGCAGAAAGTAATTTTCCTTCTTCCACAGAAAAATTAGCAAATTCTTTGATGTCAGCACCTGCTACAAAAGCTTTCTCTCCAGCACCTGTTAAAATAACAACTCTCACATCTTTATTTTCCTCTGCTTCCAAGAATGCAACATTCAATTCTTCAATCGTTTGCTTATTCAGTGCATTCAATTGTGAAGGTCTATTGATAGTAATGTATTGAACGTTGTTTTTAACTTCCGTTAAAATATTTTCGTATGTCATTGTCATGGCAATTTGTTTTAGTTGATGCAAATTTATAAGAATATCTTGTCAAAAGACATCGATTTTTTAAAATTATAAATAATAGCTGAATATGAATTGTTATTTTTATCTTTATTTCATTTTCTACTTTCCCATAGCGCAAAGATGATTAACTTTGTAGCCATAATTTCCACTCTTAAGGTGGTTTCAAACCTAAATTAAAGTAATTATGGTGACAACAGATCAATTGAAAGATCTAGCAGGACGTTTGGAAGCGTTGAGGGGGTATCTTTGACGTGGATCAGAAAAAAATAGAAATCGAGGAAGAGGACTTGAAAACACAAGATCCTGATTTCTGGAATGACCCAAAAAATGCTCAAATAGTATTGAAAAGTCTCAAACAAAAAAAGTTTTGGGTGAATGCATATGAGACCAATTTTTCAAAATTAGAAGACTTAGAAGTCCTCTTTGATTTTGCTAAGATGGGAGAAGCGACTGAGGAAGAAGTGGATGCTTCTTACGAAGATTTAATAAAAACCATTGAAGATTTAGAATTCAACAACATGCTTTCTGCCGAAGAAGATGCTTTGAGTGCTGTTTTGCAAATCACTGCAGGCGCTGGAGGTACCGAAGCGTGTGATTGGGCAGAAATGTTGATGAGAATGTATCTGATGTGGGGAGAGAAAAATAAGTATAAGGTCAAAGAACTCAATTTCCAAGCAGGTGATGTAGCGGGCGTAAAAACTGTTACACTCGAAATTGATGGTGATTTTGCTTATGGTTATCTTAAAGGAGAAAATGGTGTGCATAGATTAGTAAGAGTGAGTCCTTACAATTCTCAAGGAAAAAGAATGACTTCGTTTGCATCAGTTTATGTATATCCAAAAGTTGATGATACCATTGAAATTCACATAAATCCAGCAGATATTTCTTGGGATACTTTTAGATCTGGAGGTGCTGGAGGACAAAACGTAAATAAAGTAGAAACAGGGGTGCGACTTAAACATGCTCCCACTGGAATTGTTATAGAAAATACAGAATCTCGATCACAATTGGGAAATAGAGAAAATGCTTTGCAATTACTTAAATCTCAATTGTATGAGTTGGAGATAAGAAAAAGAAAAGAAACCAGAGACGAAATTGAAGCAGGTAAAATGAAAATAGAATGGGGTTCACAGATTAGAAGTTATGTGCTGGACGATAGAAGAGTAAAAGACCACAGAACCAATTATACTGTAAATGACCCAGACAAAGTTTTAGAAGGTGAAATTGATGAATTTCTTAAAGCATTTTTAATGTCGGCAAACAAATAACGCAATGGCAAAAGATAATTTTGAAGGTAGAGTAAAATTAGAAAAGGGTGCTTATAAAAGAGCTTTTAGGGTTTTTAGATATGTAAAACCTTACAAAGGTATTTTTACCGTAGGGATGATTTTTTTGTTTTTGAGTAGTTTAGCTACGATGGGTTTTCCTTACCTGATGGGAGGATTATTTGGAACTGAAGGTACGTCAGAAAATAATCCTTTTGAATTCAGTAATTTGAACAACGTGAATGTCGTGCTGTTGCTTTTGTTTTTTGTATTTTTAATCAATGCTATTTTTAGTTTTTTTAGAATTTATCTTTTCACATGGGTGGCTGAACATACTTTAGAGGATTTAAGAAATGATGCTTTCAAAAGATTGACCTTTTCTCCAATTTCTTTTTACGACAAAAATCAAGTAGGGGAGTTGAGCAGTAGAATCGCTACTGATATTGGACTTTTGCAAGATTTATTGGTGACAAATTTAGCAGAATTCATACGTCAATGGATTACGATAATAGTGGGTATTGCTGTTGTGGCCATGATTTCTCCAAAATTATTGGGAATTATGTTAGCGGTTGTTCCAGTTGTAATTATTCTGGTAATTGTTTTTGGTAGAAAAATCAAGAAATTATCCAAAGATGCACAGTCTGCAGCAGCAGAATCCAACAATATTCTTAGCGAAACGCTTACAGGAATTAAAAATGTAAAGTCATTCGGAAATGAATATTTTGAAATGGCTAGGTACGGTTTGCAATCCAAAAATATCAAACTATTATCCATTAAAGGTGCAGTAGCGAGAGGGCTTTTTGCTTCATTTATCATTTTAGGACTATTCGGTTCGGTTACTTTTGTGATTTACAAAGGCTATTCTATGACATTGACAGGCGAACTTTCTTCTCGAGATTTTCATACTTTTATTTTGTTTACTGCTTTTCTTGCGGCTTCATTTGGAGGTGTAGGAACATTGATGGGGAAAATCCAAAGAACAGTAGGAGCCACCGAAAGATTGATGGACTTATTAGATAATCCAACAGAAGCCATTACAAATCAAAAAAGCGATATCAGATTAAAAGGAAAAGTGGAGTTCAAAAACGTTGATTTCCTTTACGAAACGAGAGCAGATGTAGATGTCATCAAGAATGTTTCCTTTTCGGTGAATCCAGGAGAAACCATTGCCATTGTTGGCCCTTCGGGAGCAGGTAAATCTACGATTACATCTTTGTTGCTTAGATTTTATGAAGTTACCTCTGGAGCTATTTTATTTGACGACAAGAATACTTTAGATTATGATCTTACAGAACTGAGAAGTCAAATGGCGATTGTTCCTCAGGAAGTAATGTTGTTTGCAGGTACCATAAAAGAAAATATAGCCTATGGAAATCCAGATGCAACAGATGAGGAAATAAGAGATGCAGCCTTGAGAGCAAACGCCATGGAATTTATAGAAAAATTTCCTTCGGGCATGGAAACATTAGTAGGGGATAGAGGTGTGCAACTTTCAGGCGGACAAAAACAAAGAGTTGCCATTGCAAGAGCCATTCTTAAAAACCCCACACTTTTGATTCTCGATGAAGCAACCAGTTCTTTGGACAGCGAAAGCGAAAGATTGGTTCAAGATGCTTTGGACAAATTGATGCAAGATAGAACCTCCATTGTGATTGCGCACAGATTGTCAACGATTAAGAATGCCAACAAAATTTTAGTGCTCGACAAAGGCGAATTGGTAGAACAAGGAACACACGATGAATTAATTGCCCAAAATGGCGTTTATACCAAATTGAGTAAATTGCAGTTTGGTTAATTCTTAAGTCTGAAAACTTTTTTGGTTACTCTATCTTCGTTCGTGTGAATGATAAATCCATACATTCCAGAAGAAATCCCCTCTGTGTTGGAATCAATTGTATGATAATGTGGACCACTTGGAAGATTACCAAAATATTTATTGTATAATAGTTTTCCTTCCATATCAACCAATTTTATAGTAACTGGAGCAGGATTCAATAATTCAAATTTAATTCTGAATTCACCTGTTTTGTAATCACTATAAACTCTCAGAGTTAAATTACTTTCAACTTCATTTACAGTACTTTGAGATGCGCATCCATTTATTCTTTGAATCTCGAAATTATCAATAATTTCTCCATTTGCTCTAAGGTATGTTCCTCTCAAAGTATCACCATGAATATCTAGCACCAATGAACCAACAGCATTTTCTCCATCACTCACATACATTACTGGGTGATTCAGTCCTTCGTCATCTCCAGGAGAAGTTTTAGAACCAGAATTTCCCATCACTGTATATACAATTCCTTCATAGTCACATTCAGTTGAGTTATAATATTTATAATACGTCTCGTTTAGGTTTGGATTTCCAGAAGTAGTGTTTAAATACATAGACGGTTGAATTGTGTTGCTGTAGTCATAATGCCCTTTCATTAAATAAGACCTTTCATAGTTGTGACTATGACCACTTAAAACCAAATCAACTTTACCATTATCTAAAATAGGTAGAATATTTTTTCTTATGCCTCTCATAAATATTTCCCAAATATCATCAGAATCATGAGAACCTTTGCTATATGGAGCTTGGTGAAAATAAACAATTGTCCAATCTTTTGTATTATCTGCCAAATCTTGAGTCAACCAATCTTCCATATCACTATTTCTTGAATTGGTATTTTGAATTTCACTATTCAAACAAACATAATGTACATTTCCAAATTCATAAGAATAAAACGCTTCTGTACCAGAAGGAAATCCGCCAATTTCACCATTAGTTGGTGCAGTAACAATGTCATAAAATGCCCCATTATGACTTGTGTGAAGATTAGGTAATAAAATATTGTAATTATTCATACTATTGTAATCGTGATTTCCTGGTGTTGGAAAAAATGGCATGAATGGCATTATAGAATCATATTGGTTAAAAACATTGATTTGATATTCGCTGTCTGTTCCATCTTGATAGGCATTGTCGCCTAGCCATAGCCATACATCTGTAGGGGTGTTTTGAGTGAAATCTAAATAGGAATTCATCACATCCAATTGACTTTGATTTCCTTTACCAAAATCTCCTATTACCCAAGTTCTAATAGGTTGCACAGTCCCTATTACTGGACTGGTAGTAAAATGAAAATTGTCATTTTGGAGAATGTTTCCAGAACTAAGTTCAATTCCATAAAAGTATTTGGTGAAAGGTTGAAGCCCTAAAAGTTTCAATTCATGGTTTGTATTTAAAGCAAGGTTTTCAATGTTTTGTGTTAAATTCAGTGAGTCAGTTCCAAACCAAACTTTACTATAAGTTGGAGCATCTGTTCTCCATTTTACATAAATATCTTCACTTGTTGGACTTTGAAGATATGGACCTCTTATGATACTTTGACAAATGTTTGATGAATAACCTAATAGGATAATAACTAAGAAAATAAAAGTTTTCATGTAGATTGAATTGTATTTATGTAAAAATACATTAAAACCCTATTTTGTATATTAAATCAATTTTATGTTTTTGTGAAAAAAAAGTCGTTTTCATAGTAGTTTGATTTACTGATGAAAACGACTTTAAAAATGAATTATTGTAATATAAAATACTAATCTTGATAAATTTGAGCAATTAATTGCTCGTTATTCGCCATGATAACTTTTCTTTTGAAACTCAATTTTGGAGTCAACTCACCTGATTCTACAGACCATTCATTGGCAAGTAATTCAAATTTTTTGATTTGTTCCCAATTCCCAAAACTTTGGTTGTAATGGTTGATTTCTTCTTGGATTTTATCAATCAATTTTTGATTTTTGATGATTTCTTTTCGGTCATTACCCAATTGAATATCATTTTCTTTTGCCCATTTACCAATAAATTCAAATGCAGGTACAATCAATGCAGAAGGGTGTTTTTGACTTTCACCAATCACCATAATTTGCTCGATAAACTGAGATTCTTTGAATTTGTTTTCAATCACTTGCGGAGCCACATATTTTCCTCCAGAAGTTTTGAACATTTCTTTCTTTCTATCGGTTATTTTCAAGAAACCATCATTAGATAATTCACCAATATCTCCTGTGTGAAACCATCCATCAGCATCAATTACTTCGTTGGTCAAATCTTCTCTTTTGTAGTAACCCATCATCAAACAAGGTCCTTTTGTTAAGATTTCTCCATCTTCTGCAATTTTCACTTCTACATTGTCCAATTTTTTACCTACAGTTCCAAATCTTACTCCTGCATCAAATGCATTAACAGAAATAACTGGTGAAGTTTCAGTAAGACCATAACCTTCATAAACAGGAATACCTATAGCATGATAGAACCTTGCTAATCTTGGTTGAAGCGCAGCGCCACCAGAAGCAATCGCTTGGATGTTTCCCCCTAATTTTTCTCTAATTTTTGAATAAACCAATTTATCAGCTATTCTTCTTTGAAGACTGGGATGAACTCCATATTCATATGATTCAGTAAGTCCTAATGCCCAATTGAAAATTTTTGCTTTCAAACCACCTGCTTCTCTTCCTCCTTTTACGATACCGTCATATACTTTTTCCAAAAGTCTTGGTACAGCAGTGAATACATGAGGTTTAATTTCACCAATATTGTCTTTGATCGTTTCGATAGATTCTGCGTAATAAAGAGAAACTCCCGTAATTTGATACAAATAAGTAATCATTCTTTCGTATACGTGACACAAAGGAAGGAAACTCAAACCAGATGAATCACTAGAACAAGGAAGTCTAGGGAAACTACCTTTTACGTTTTCTACTAAATTTCTATGGCTCAACATTACACCTTTTGGAAGTCCTGTAGTACCAGAAGTATAAATTAAAGTAGCCAAATCAGTTTCTACAATCTTATCTTGAATTGCTGTTAAATCAGCATCATTACCACCTTTACCTAATTCCAAAAGTTCAGTCCAATGTTTTACGCCCTCCAAATGTTCAAAAGAATAAATTTCTTTCAAGGTAGGAACTTCACTTTTGATATTATTCACTTTTGTGAATAAGTCCAAATCTGAAACAAAACAATACTTAACTCCAGCATCATTAAAAATGAATTTGTAATCTGCTTCTGTAATTGTAGCATAAACAGGAACATCTACAGCGCCAATTTGTAATGTAGCCATGTCTATGATGTTCCACTCAGGTCTGTTGTTGCTCACTATGGCAATTTTATCCTGAATACCTACACCCATTTTCAAAAGTGCATGGCTTATTAAGTTAGATTGCTCAAGATAATCCTTAGTGGAAAAAGTTTCCCATTTTCCATTCTTTTTTCCTGCAAGACATACTTCTTGAGGGTATTTCTCCATTTGATACTTAGGGATGTCAAAAATACGTTTAATTTGATCCATAGTTTGTTAAGTTATTATTTTAAGAAAAGTCTACTTTAGTTTAGACAAAAGTATAAATCATTTAGATAAAAACATATAATTATCTGTTATAAATCTCAAAATTGCGAATTTAATATTTAAAAATGTTGTGATTATTAAATATTTTTTATCTTTGAAATAATTATTTTTAACACAAGCTGTAACTTTTAGGGGTAGATAATTGTTTTACTTTAAAAGCTAGGTTGTAAAAAAACATATTTTGACCAGAAAAGAATATAATATTGCCGTTACTAATTACTCTGAAAACATATTTAGATATGCTTTCAAGTGGACTAGAAACGAGCAAGATGCTAAAGATTTGGTTCAAGATGTTTTTGGGAAATTGTGGGAATACAGAAAAAATTTAGAATTCGTTAAAGTAAAATCTTGGTTATTTACTACCATGCACAATGCTTTAGTAAATTTCTCTAAGAAAAAGAACTTAGTCGATTCATTTGATGATGTTCAATTCAGACACCCAGTAGTTTTTCAACCCAACTATGCTTTAAAAGAAATCTTGGAAAAATCCCTAGCACAATTGTCGGATATTCAAAGGTCAATTATTATTTTAAGAGATTCTGAAGGGTATTCATATGAGGAGATTGGGGAGGTTTTGGATCTTAAAGAATCACAAGTAAAAGTGTATCTTTTTAGAGCCAGACTCAAAATGAAAGAACAATTGAAAGATTTGATAGAACTTGTGGCATGATAATCAATAATGGTAACATACAAAAATGGTTCTTTGACTATGTTGAAGGAAATCTTTCCGAACTAGAACTTCAGGAATTAGAAAATTTTGTATTGAAACATCCAGAATATCAAGCAGATTTTCAAGCATGGAAAGATTCTCTTAAATATGATGAAGAAGATAAAGTTCCCGCTTTTACTGGAATGAATTCTTTGCTTGTTGCAGTTCCTTTTTATGAGACCATTTATTTCAAGATTTCTGCGGCTGCAATTCTAATTTTAGGTTTTATAGGTACAAGTGCCTACTTTTTAAATGAAAATCAAAAAACACAAACCTATCATTCTTTTTCTGGAAAAACAAATATTAAAGAATTATCGAATATTACTATCGCTAAATTAGAACCTTTTGATTTTCAGGTATTTGAAAATTTTAAAAGTCAATTCAATAATCAATCAATTCCTACTAAAATAGATTCGGAGTCTGAAGAATTATTTGTAGCATCTCATTCAAAACAAGTTAACAATAATATTTCAAATTACTCAAATGTTGATCAACTAAATTTTGATAGCAAAAACAAATCAGAATCTTATAATTCCCAAAATAATACTTTTGGTTCGGATATTAATTTTGAAAAAACAGACGAATCTGTATTCTTTTTCGAAAATGATAATTTAGAAAATGTTTCTATAGATGTAGAAACAATTGATAAAGTCTTTGCTTATGATAGCGATTTAAATTCTGACTCAAAATCAAACAAAAATAAATATGCTTTTTTGGATTTTAGAAACAAAGAAGGATTTGGTATATACAATAATAAGTCAAAGAATAGTAAATCAAACAAAAATAGAGAAACAGAAGAGAATTTAGCAGATATTAGTGAAGGTCTTGTTGATGGTGATAAAATAAAACATAAAACAAACAAGAAAAGCAAGTTTTTCGATAAATTCAAATATATAGAACTTGGTTTAGGTAATATTAACGACCCTTTTTTTGCTTTACCTAACAATAATCTTGTATCTATAAATCCTTCACTTTCCGGAGAATTAGGGCTGACAAGAATAAAAACAAATGTTAGAAGTCAATGGTTAGGAAGTGATTCAGAGATGATGCAAGGCTCACTCTATACAGATTCTTATTTTACTAAAATCAAAGCAGGAATGGGGTGGGGATTAGATTATTCCAATGGCGAGAATGGGAAACTTCAAAACTATAGATTTTTATATACTTATTCTCAAAAGTTTTCGATAACTAAAAATTCAAACTTATCTCTTGCTTTAAGTTACGAATTGCTCTCTGTTAATGCTCAACAAAGTTTACTGGGTAAAATGATAGAAATGAGACCAAACCAAATTGTAAGTTTAAATAATTTTGTTTCTAAATCAGGAAAGCATATTTCAAATCTTGGAATTTCATCTTGGTACAGTGGCAAGTATTTTTATGGAGGAATTAATTTAACTAATTTGATGAATAACTCGTTAATGGCTTCCTATGATAATCAAACAACATATATGGAAAACCTAGAATACAATGTTCAATTAGGTACAGATTACAAGAAAAATATGTATTCAAATACTGTTATTAGTCCTTATGTTGTTTTTCAAAATCAACAACAAACTAATTCATTGTGGGGAGGTATAACATTAAGACACAAAGCTTTTGTAACAGGAGTTAGTATAAATAATCATATTGCAGGAAAAGCAATACTCGGATTGCAAGGTAATTCGATAAGATTTTTGTATGGTTATGATGTATCAAAATCTCAAATAAATCAATCTTATTTAGCAAGTCATGAAGTATCTTTGAGGATTCTTCTAGGAAATAAACATAAAAGTAACTGGAGTAGATATGGAAATTAAACATAAAATATATAGCGTAGTTTTCCTCTTAGTGGCAATATTTAGTGGAACATTACAAACTGAAGTACATGCTCAGGATCCTGAGTTTACTCAGTTTTATGCAAATCCTTTGTATTTAAATCCTGCTTTTGCCGGATCTAAAAGGTGTCCAAGAATTAGTATGAATCACAGAAATCAATGGCCTAATCTTACAGGAAGTTTTGTTACATCCTCTGTTTCTTACGACCAACATGTGGACGGAATTAATGGTGGTATTGGGTTTTTAGTTATGACCGACAATGCAGCCAATACATTAAAAACCACAACGGCTAGTTTTATGTATGCATACAAAATTAAAGTTACTAGAAAATTTAATATTAATCTTGCTGCTCAAGCCACTTATTTTCAAAAGTCTTTAGATTGGAATAAATTAACTTTTGGTGATATGATTGACCCAAGAAGAGGGTTTGTATATCAAACTAACGATATTCAAGCTGGTCAATCAATTAGTAATGTTGATTTCTCGGCTGGACTTTTAGGATACTCAGATATTTTTTATTTTGGTTTTGCTGCGCATCATCTTACAGAACCTAATGAAGGTTTTATAAATCAAGGTGCCGCTTCTAAACTTCCAATGAAATTAACTGGACACGCAGGTGCTATGATTCCGCTTGATAATGGACCTAGAACATCTAAAACTTTTATTTCTCCTAATATTTTGTTCAGACAACAAAGCACTTTCACTCAATTAAATATCGGTATGTATGTAAAATCAGGTGTAATGACTTTTGGAGCATGGTACAGAAATAGAGATGCTTTCATTGCTACCTTGGGGATTGAAACAGATAATTTTAAAATTGGTTATAGTTATGATGTTACACTTTCTAGATTGGGAATAACATCTGGAGGTGCTCACGAAGTCTCTTTAGGTTTGGTCTTCCCATGTAAACCAAAGAAACGTCAATTTAGAACCATATCTTGTCCGTCTTTCTAAAAGTGAAATGACTTCACTTTCCTTGCAAAAAAAAAGAGTTGTTAGATTTATCTAGCAACTCTTTTTACATTTTTTTGAATTTAATATCAATAGAGTTTTAACTTTGGTCAGTTTATTGTATTATATCTTGTATATTTATCTTTAAAATTAAAATTATGAAAAAACTTATTACTCTAATTTCTCTATCTGTATTTACATTTAGTATAGTTGCTCAAGACTGGTCTTACAGAAATGGATTTGCAACTACTTATGCTTTAAAAGATTTTGGACTCAAAGGAAAAGTCAAAAGTTTTACGGAAACCTATTCTTATTTGGATGATAAAGGTAATAAAGCAGAAGGAAACAATAAGTGGCATAGAAAATATAAAGAACATTTTAATTTCAATGAACACGGTCAACTAGTTAGTCAATACAATGAAAATGAAAATGGTGATACTAATTTGATTAGATTGAATACTTATAATGACAAACAGCAAATCATTAATTCAAAAATGTATAAACCACATTACAATAAAAAATGTGTGCCATCATACTTAGGCAATTGGGAACTAGACGAAAGAAATTATACCTATAAGAATGATTTACTAGTTGAGGTGACATATAAAGGAGAATCATTCGAATATACTTCGCCTTCAAAAATGACACTTGAATATGATAAAAACGGAAGATTGATTAGTGCAGAAGGTAAATCTACTGGAGAATACAAAGACACGTTGTTTAATCAAATTTATGTGTAAGATGGAGATACAGAGACTATAAAAGAAATTCACTTTTCAAATACCATCGAAAGAAGGGATGATGGAACATTATTCTATTATTACGACAAAAATGGAGTGCTTATTAATAAAAAGTTTACGCCATACAATGTTAAAGAAGCTATAGAATGGGGTTCTGAATAATCTTTTTATGATTATGATTTAAGAGGAAACTTACTAAAAAGTGTATTAGGAGATTCAACTAAATGGAATGTTTATATTTATGATTTGTATGAATATAATGAACATGACAACCTATTGAGATATGAAAAAATTCTTGATTACGATGGAATTGGACATAATGTCTCAACTTATACTTACGAATACGATAAAAACAATAATTGGGTGTCCAAAACAGAAATTTTTGATCAATTAAAAAGATATGGTTATAGAGAAAAAGGAACTCCAAAAGAAACTTACCTAAACGAAAGAACCTATCAATATTTTGATTAATCAAAACGTTTTTAAGTTTCATATCTTTTAGTTTACAAGATTTTGAGTAACTTCACGTTTTAAATCAAATGAAGTATACCAAAGGATGAGAATTATTCCAATTATCTTACTGCTTTTATTAGGTAACCTTTTTTTTGCACAGCAAAAATATTGGGTTTACCTTTCTGATAAAGAAGGAGTGTCTATAGATCCATATACTTTTTTTGATGCTAAAGCCATTCAAAGGAGAATCAAACATGGATTGCCTTTGGTGGAGGAAAGTGATAAACCTATTAGAAAAGATTACTTTCAAAAAGTTCAAGAATTTTCAGATACTGTTACAGGACATTCTAGATGGTTTAATGCACTTTCAGTAGTTGTTTCAGATATGAAACAATTGCAAAATATTCAAGACTTACCATTCGTTTTGAAAACAGAACCTATGCTTTCGCAAATGGTAGTAACTGAAATCATGGAAGAAAGTAATTTGTCCATTGGTCAAAAATCATTACTCAAAAATCAGTTGTCATGGTTGGAGGCAGAGAATTTTGCTCAAAATGAAATTACGGGTAAAGGTATTCGTATTTGTATTATTGATGCTGGTTTTCCTGGAGTGGATACAGATGATTCTTTTCAGCACATTAGAGCTAAAAAAAGAATAATAGCAACTTGGGATTTTCATAAAAACCAACCCAACGTATATAAATTTAATTCTCACGGTGCTACTGTACTTAGTTGTATCGCAGGTAAAGATGGAGACCAAAATATTGGAATGGCGACAGATGCAGAATTTCTTTTGGCGCGTACAGAACGATTGATAAAAGAAGGTTTGAGTGAAGAAGAAGATTGGTTGATGGCTGTAGAATGGGCTGATAAAAATGGAGCAGATATCATCAATAGTTCTCTTGGATATACTTCTTCATTATATTTCAATTCTGATATGGATGGACAAACAGCACTAATATCTCGTGCAGGTAACATGGCTGCTCACAAAGGAATTTTAGTAGTTAATGCAATAGGAAATGAAGGTGAAGGAATGTGGAAATATGTAACTGCTCCATCCGATGCCGATAGTGTTTTGAGTGTGGGAGGAATAAATCCTTGGACTGGAATCCATACTGCTTTTAGTTCTTATGGCCCCACAGCAGACAAAAGATTGAAACCCAATGTTTCTGCATTTGGACATGTCATCGCGTTTCAGGATAAAAGAGGTTTGATAGAAACTCAAGGAACTTCTTTTTCAAGTCCTTTAGTTGCTGGTTTTGCTGCTTGTGTACTACAATATGACTCCACTTTGAAAGCAATGGATTTGTTTCGTAAAATGGAACAAGCATCCAACTTATATCCTTATTTTGATTATGCTCACGGATACGGAGTGCCTTTGGCAAGTAATATACTCAACGAAAAACAAGAAGTAGAATCATTAATTACTTTATCAAAAGATGAAGATTCTGTTTATCTGAATATAGATAACTCTATTTTTAAAATCAATGACCAAGTAGTTGTAAACTATCATTCTCAATTTTTTAACAGACGAACTCCCAAAATAATGCATGTAGTGGATAGTTATATTTCCGATGATAGTAATACCAAATTGGAAAAGCCCAATTATATTTATTATCACTTAGAAGACAAAAATGGCGTCTTGGAGGAATATAGCATCATTGCTCCTCATAGTCATCAGCCATTAACGATACCAATTATTAGAAATAAAGGAAAAATATTAAGAGTTTGGTATCAAGGTCATTTTGCTGAAATGTTTATAGACTCATCTGAAATAAACATTGAATCAGAGGAAAAGGAAATAGATAATCAAGAAGAGGAGGTGGAACATGACTAAATTTGTTGTTTATTTCTTTTTTAGCATCATCTTTTTAACTTTTTCTTTCGATGTAGTTGGGCAAACCATTATTCTCAAACAAACAGTTCCTGAAGAATTAGGAGAAGAAGACGGAGATTTTGGTCCGAATAAGAAAAAGTTTAATCACCCTTATTTGGGTTTTGGTTTTGAAGTTCCTGGTATTTCACATTTAGACGAATTATCTCAAGAAGTGAAGCCTTTGAGTTCTTTTTCATTGTATTCTGGAAACAGATCATATAGAAAATTCAATAAATGGATGGCAGGAGTTTTTGATTATGAAATGAGTTTTTCACAATCAAGATTAAGTTGGAAAGAAGGTGATACTTCTCAATTTCCAGTTACCAAGATTGATTTGGAAAATTCGAAATATTGGTTTGCTAGAATTGGTGGTGGACTATTTTTACAATTTAATTTAAAACCACAAAGAGGTAATCAACTTGGGACTTATATTGCAATAGGAGGGTATGGAAATTTTATTTTTATGAAAGGATTGACTTCAAAATATGAGTCCAATGTTTCTAGTTATGCTGATCGATCTAAGTTGACATTAAGAAAAATAAAATACATAGAAAACTGGGATTATGGACTAAGTGTAAAATTCGGAAAAACCAATTATGCTATTTTTGCTAAATACAGATGGAGTAATTTGTTTAAATACGAACAAAATGTTTGGAATTTTCCCGAATTACCTAGACTTATTGTTGGTTTTCATTTTTTTCCAGGAAATATCTGATGATGTTGGTAGATGGACACGGCAGAGTGCACGATTATCTGAGAATTTCACTAACTGAAAAGTGCAATTTGAGATGCAATTACTGCATGCCTGAAAATGGAATTACACTTCGAAATAAAAGTCATTTTATGAATGCTGATGAAGTGATAGCGTTGGCTAAAACTTTTGTCAATTTGGGAGTCAAAAAAATTAGAATTACTGGCGGAGAACCATTTGTAAATAAAGATATATCCCAAATTTTAACTCAAATAAGCCAACTCAATGTGGATTTGAGCATTACTTCTAATGCTGTTTTGCTTTCTGATTATTTCGAACTATTAGAACAACTTAATATTCGTTCATTAAACTTAAGTATAGATAGTTTGCAAAAAGATAAATTTAACGCCATAACCAGAAGAGATCTTTTCGATACCGTAATTAAAAACATCAAAGAAGCGATACATCGAGGTTTTAAATTGAAGTTGAATGTGGTGGTTATAAAAGGAGTGAACGATGATGAAATAGTCGAATTTGTGCGTTGGAGCCTACGAGAGTCCATTTCAGTGAGATTTATAGAGTTTATGCCTTTCGATGGCAATCATTGGAAAGTGGATAAAGTGCTTTCACAAAAGAATATGCTGGAAATAATTGCAAAAGAGTTTACGACTGAAACGATTCAGAAAATTCAAGATGAAAAAAATCTAATTTCCAGAAATTACAAAATTGAAGGTGCAAAAGGCTCTTTTGGATTTATAAGTACCATTACCAATTCATTTTGTGGCACTTGCAATAGAATTAGATTAACAGCAGATGGAAAAATAAAAAACTGTTTATTCTCCAACGAAGAACTAGATTTACTTTCAATACTCAGAAATGGCGAAGATGTGACAGCAATTATTCAAAAAGCAATTCAAAGCAAACATGCCAAAAATGCAGGAATAGACTTCGAAAATCAAAATTACAAAAACCGTTCTATGACAGCGATAGGAGGGTAGAATAGGAGCGTAAAACTTCTTATACTTCTAAAAATTCTTTGAACCATAATCCCGAATCCTTGATACGTCTTTTTTGAGTTTCAAAATCAACATGCACTAATCCAAATCTTGGTTCGTATCCTTCAGACCATTCAAAATTATCAGTAAGACTCCACACAAAATAACCATCTATCTTCACGCCCTCTTTCTGAGCTTTGTTGATATTGATTAAGTAGTCCTTAAAAAACTGAATTCTTTCTTTATCGTGGATTCTTCCATCCTCTGTAACAAAATCCTTATAACAAACACCATTTTCAGTCACAATGATAGATTTAATCTCTTCGTATTCCCCAAATTGCTTCAAGATTTTATAAATACCCTCTGGATACACTTCAAAGTTCATCTCATTCATCGGGACATCTCTTTTAGATGCAGGGACTTCTTTAGCAAACATCACAGGTGGAAATAAACTTTTCTTCCCTACGACTCTAAAATAATTTTGCAAGCCAATAAAATCAAAATCAAACTTCAGTAGATTTTCATCACCAGGTTCAAAATATTTTTCTATTCTTTTAAGGGCAGGAAAAACATCACAAGGATAACCTCTTCCCAAAATTGGTTCGATGTAAAGTCTGTTTACTAAAGCATCAATTCTCTTGGAAGCAGCAATGTTTTTAGGTTTTTCATCAATCGATTCTACAAATGAACAACTAAATGTAGTGCCAATATTGGCATTTTGAACATTTTCTCTAACAATTCTACCTCCCAAAGCCATGCTCAAACAAACATGATGAGTCGCTTTTAGAAAGCTAGTAATTCCCTTTTTGCCTGGAGCGTGATACCCAAGCATATATCCCAAACCTACAAAAGCTGCGGGTTCGTTCATAATCATCCAATTTTTAACTTTCTGTCCGTATTCTTTGGTGCAAAATGAAGTATATTCTTCAAACCATTTTAGAATTTCTCTATTCGTCCAGCCACCTTGATCTTGAAGTTTTTGAGGTAAATCCCAATGATATAATGTAATCCAAGGTTCAATATCATTTGCTAAGCAAAAATCAATTACATTGTGATAAAATGCTACTCCTTTAGCGTTTATCGTTCCAATTCCATCTGGGAAAATTCTAGACCATGAAATAGAAAACCTAAAGACTTTTAGGTTCATTTCTTTTAGCAACAAAATGTCTTCTTGGTATCTGTGGTAAAAATCAGAAGCTACATCAGCATTTTCATTTTTGTGAACATTTCCTTTTTTATGAGTGAAAGTATCCCAAATAGAAACGCCTTTTCCGTCTATATTCCAAGCGCCTTCTACCTGATAAGCGGCACATGCCGCTCCCCATTTAAAATCTTTACCAAAGTCTAATCTTTCTATCTCTTTTTCTAGTGTTTCATTCCAAAAACCTCCTACTTTAAAAGAAGGTAATAAAGTTAATCCAATAGCAGTTGCGCCAGAAAGTTGAAGCCATTTTCTTCTGTCCATGAATATGAAAGCTTATTTTAAAATTCCGTTAAATCTAATTTTGAAATAACCCTCGAAGATTTCTTTTAAATTCAAATCTTGGTTTTTGATAAAGTCTGATTCTAATATTGCAGTAAAAAATAAGTTGTCGTTCATTACCAATAATTCAGCACTTAAATCCACAAAAACATTTTGTTTGATTCCATCCGCATAAAAATCTTTAAGCAATTCCAATGACATTCTCTTTAAGTCAATAATACCTTTGTATAAATCTGGGTAATGTTCGGACAAGTCACTTAAAAAAAGTGGTGAAATACCGTCTATTGCATTAATCGTTACAGAAACAGCATTTTTATATCTTGTTTTATAATCGTATGAAGCATCGTTTAAAAAATCACTAAAATGGTATAGTTCAGACAATCTTTCTTCCAATATAAATTGGACCATTTCCTTTTTTGATTCAAAATATTTGTAGAGTGTCGCTTTTGATTTGCCAGTAATATTACAAATATCTTCAGTAGATAAAGAATGTATTCCCTTTTCCATAAAAATCGGGAAAAGAGCAGAAGTAATTTCTTTTTGTTTTTTGATGTTTTTGGTTCTTGGTTTATCTATTGGTGTTCTTCCCATTTCGATATTTTTTCTTAGTAATTAGGTGTCGTTTCGTGAATCTAAAATTTCATTTCTGGAATTTCTCCTTCAATAATTAATTTAGCTTCAGTTGCTTTTATGATTTCTTCCACCAAAACACCAGGTGCTCTTTCAATTAATTTGAGCCCACCACCATTTGGTAATACTTCCATTACAGCGAGGTTACTTACAATTTTTTTTACACAATTAACGCCAGTTAAAGGCAATGAACATTCTTTCAAGACCTTACTTTCTCCTGCTTTGTTGGTATGCATCATTGCTACGATAATATTATCAGCAGAAGCCACCAAATCCATCGCTCCACCCATTCCTTTTACCATTTTTCCAGGAATTTTCCAGTTGGCAATGTCTCCATTTTCAGATACTTCCATAGCGCCTAAAACGGTAAGTTGTACGTGTTGTCCTCTAATCATGCCAAAACTCATTGCTGAATCAAAAAAAACAGCACCTTTCATTGCAGTGATGGTTTGTTTTCCAGCATTGATCAAATCCGCATCTTCTTCACCTTCAAAAGGAAAAGGTCCCATTCCTAAAATACCATTTTCGGATTGAAACTCTACTTCTATCCCTTCAGGAATGTAGTTTGCCACAAGTGTAGGAATTCCAATACCAAGATTTACGTACCATCCATCTCTCAATTCTTGAGCTATTCTTTGTGCTATTTGGTTTTTGTCTAACATATTATTAATTTGATAATTTGATAATTTGATAATTGGGTAATTAATTATTTTTCGTTGTTGAGATTATTTTCGAAATTATTTTAATAATACTTTCTAATTTTATTAATAAATGAGATGAACTTGGATAAAATTCTGATTTATCACATAGTAGCAGCCAGAATTGTAATTCATCAGCTTCTTTTGCTGATATTTTAAATTTATGAATAAAATCTGCTTTACTTTCTGCATTTTGAGCTTCTCTAATATTTGCTCCTATAGAAGTACCTGATCTAAATATTTGACTTGACATTTCAAACTTTTTAGATTCTCGTAAGTGTTCAGAAAACTCTATAATATCCAAAGCAAATTCAAAAGTTAAATTGATAATAATATTTTCTTTATCGTTACGCATTTTGTTTTTATATTCAAGTATGAATTTTGAATTTTGTTCTTATTTTTTTAATTTTTTAAATGATTTTCAAATTTAGATTTAAGCAACTAGACATCTTCATAAAAAAAGACGCTTTGGTCTTTACGAGGTCGATGTGAAAATTTTTAATTTCCTCTGAAGTTTCTTAGTTCTAAACAACTCATTTTCAAATTAATTCATTTTCAAATTTTCAAATTCTATTCCTAACCGTCCTCTGCTCAATTCTTTTTTCATATTGTTCTCCTTGAAAGATTCTGTTTACTAATATTCCTGGAATATGAATTTCATTTGGATTCAATTCACCAAGAGGAACTAATTCTTCAACTTCTGCGATAGTAATTTTAGCAGCACCACACATATTTGGATTAAAATTCCTAGCAGTACCTTTAAAAATTAAATTTCCAGCAGGATCACCTTTCCAAGCTTTTACAATAGAAAAATCGGCTTTGTAAGCCTCTTCCATCACATACATTTTACCGTTAAATTCTCTTGTTTCTTTTCCTTCTGCAACTTCGGTTCCATATCCAGCTGGAGTGAAAAACGCAGGAATTCCTGCTTGAGCAGCTCTACATTTTTCGGCTAAAGTACCTTGTGGTGTTAATTCTACTTCAAGTTCTCCACTTAGCATTTGTCTTTCGAATTCATCATTTTCTCCGACATATGAGGAAATCATTTTTTTAATTTGCTTTCCTTGTAATAGTAATCCTAAACCAAAATCATCTACTCCAGCATTATTAGAAATACAAGTAATATCTTGAACTTTAATTTTTACTAATTCAGATATGCAATTTTCTGGAATACCACACAACCCAAAACCACCCAACATAATGGTCATCCCATTTTCGATTCCTTTACATGCTTCAGAAGCGTTTTTTACTACTTTATTCATAATTTATTTTTTAATAAACTTATTTCTACCAATCGTCTTCGTTACTTTCAAAAGATTCTGATGATTCTTGCCAATCGAGTTTATCTCCTCCGTTCCCATCAAAATTAAAATCAAAAGGGGAAGAGTTCATTTGTACATCACAATCAATTGGGTCTTTTATCATACTTGCGGGTCTTGGAAAATCTCCTTGTGAAATATTCAATGTGCTATCTTCATAGACTTTATGCATATAATAAGCCCAAATGGGTAAAGCCATATTGGTCCCCATTCCTAATTGAAGACTTCTAAACCTTACTGATCTGTCTTCTGCACCTACCCAAACACCTGTTACCAAGTCTGGTGTTAGCCCCATAAACCAACCATCAGATTGATTTTGAGTGGTTCCTGTTTTTCCAGCTATAGGCATTTTTAATCCAGCATAAGGTCTTTTTTCAGTTTGTTTACCTCTTATTCTCAAAGCAGTCCCTCCCACCATTTTTCGACCATCACTGTTTTTTAAAGTAGGGTGTTGGATGCCAGAGGTTGTTCTTTTGAGGATACTCAACATGGTGTATGCAGTTTCTTTATTCCATACTGGAGTTATTTTTTGTTCGGGTTCATAAATAATGTTGCCATTTTTATCTTCTATTCTTACTATATACACTGGCTCTACATAAATACCTTCATTTACAAATGAGCACATTCCACCTACCATCTCGTAAACACTTAAATCTAAAACTCCTAGCGCCATGGAAGGTACGGGTAAATATCCAGTTGTATCAATTCCTAACTGACCCACTCTGTCCCAAACTTTAGGCGGCATTACACCATCTTGTAAGCCAATGACATAAGCAGTGATGTTGTTCATTGAAGCCGCTAAGGCGAAAGGGATTGGAGTCATAGCGCCAGTAAGTTTAGATCCCGCATTACCTGGACACCACATTTTATTTTTATATTGATTATAGGGTACTTCAACACAATAAGAAATATCAGGAACTGATGTGCATGGTGTTATTGCTCCGATTTCTAATGCTGTAGCATATACAAAAGGTTTGAAAGTAGAACCAACTTGTCTTTTACCTTTTTTAACCATATCGTATTTGAAGTGTTTGAAATGTGGTCCGCCTACCCATGCTTTAACATGACCAGTGTGCGGATCAATTGAAATCATAGAGGCTCTCAGCAAACTTTTATAATAACGAATCGAATCTATTGGAGAAAGAATAGTATCTTTTTCGTAATTTTCTGCTTGCCAATCAAATATTTTCATGGGTTTTGGAGTCTCAAAAATCTCATCAATTTGCTTTTGTGTTCTTATGGGTTCTTCATGATGACAATACTCACAATGGTAATGGTTTTCTTTCTTTATAAGCCACTTTTCAGGTCTTTCGCAGTATGCACAAACCTTTCCTGTCAATTTTTTATAGAGTTGGGATTGCTTTTTTGCTGTAAGCATAATGGTGTCAATCTGTCCTTGATTCAAATCGTTAGAAAAAGGTGGGTTTTTCCATTTAGCGTTATTGTTAAAAAAGTCTTCTTGTAATTCAAATTTTAAATGTTCTTGTACGGCCCATTCAGCATAAGATTGCATTCTTGAATCAATGGTTGTGTAGATTTTTAATCCATCTGCATAAATGTCGTAATTAGAACCACCGTTTTTCTTAATTTTATATGAACCATCTGGGTTTTTAGCATTCAAAATATCTGATACTTCGCCTCTCAATGTCTCTCTAAAATAGGGCGCTAAACCAGTTTGGTGATCCACTTTAGTGTAGTTTAAATCAAGTGGAAGTAATTTAATCGAATCGTATTCAGTTTGAGAAATATAATTCAGTTTTTTCATTTGAGAAAGTACCACAGACCTTCTAATCATTACAGTATCTGGGTATCTTAATGGATTAAACATAGAAGGGTTTTTGGCCATCCCAACCAACATTGCTGCTTCATGCAGTTCTAAATCTTTTGGTTTTTTGCTGAAATATACCATTGCCGCAGAATTGATTCCTACTGCATTATTTAAGAAATCAAACTTATTGAAATACATCGCAATGATTTCTTCTTTGGTATAACTTTTTTCTAGCCTTGTAGCAATTATCCATTCCTTAAATTTTCTTTTGACCAATTCAATTTTGGTCATTTTCTCTCTAGGAAATAACATTTTTGCTAACTGTTGAGAAATAGTACTTCCTCCTCCTTGGTTGTCACCTGTTACAACACCTTTTATAACACGTCCTGTTGCTCTTATGTCCACCCCAGAATGGTTGTGGAACCTTTCATCCTCTGTTGCTATTAAGGCTTGAATCAAATAAGGAGATAAATCAACATAAGAAACGTTTGTTCTGTTTTCTCTGAAATATTTCCCCATTTTCACACCGTCAGAAGAAATCACAATTGAGGCTAAATTACTTTGTGGATTTTCTAATTCATCAAATCCAGGCAAATCCTCATCTGCTATATATAGCATCGTTCTTAATCCAATATAGGGTGAGAATAATCCTAACCATAACAGAACAATAAACGTCCATCTCACCCAAGTTTTCAACTTTCTTTTGGGCTTTTTGACAACTTCTTCTTTTCCTTTATTTTGCTGTTCTTCCATTAAATATTACTTGTAGCGTCCAAAAGTAGTAAAAAAATATATGCTTCAAAGCCGAAATTTAAAACTGTTGAAAAATGTGTATAATTAACTTTCTAGTGAGAATAGTTTAATGAGTTATAAAATGCACTTTATGAAAAAAACATTGTTAATAAAACAAAGTGAGAATAATAGCAGAATATAAAATTTTAAAAGTTTTCATATTTCCTTGATTTTGAATTGTTTTCTAAGGCTAATTATAATCTTAGAATCTAATAAATCTTTACAGTATCAATTAATTGTTAACAAAATGCAATGCTTGGTTAAAATTATTTTAAAATCTGCTTGTTTAGTTTGTACTAAAACCTACCTTTGCACCCGATTTTGAAAGTTAAGATTAAAAAACAATCGAAAATGAAGTTTGAAACTTATTTTAAGTCTTTGATTATAACATCTTTAATGGTGTTCGCGTCTTTAAGTACATTTGCTAGTGAAGAAAAAGGAGAGAAGGAACCATTTGATCCTGTAAAGTTTGCTATTCATCACGTTTTGGATAATCATGAAATAGATGTTTGGGGAGAAGGAGAAGATGCTTTTGTGATTCCTTTACCTATCATTGTATTTGGTAGTGAGGGTATGGCAGTATTCTTATCATCAGAATTTCATCATGATGATCATGGACATCATGTAGTAGAAAAAAACGGGATGCATTTTGTTAAAAATCACGACAAGATTTATGAATTAAGTTATGACAAAGATGGCAATGTAGAAAATGCAACAGCACCTTTTGATTTGTCGATTACCAAAAACGTAGCAACTTTATTGCTTGTAGCAATTATTTTAGTTTTGGTATTCAGAGCAGTAGGAAAGCATTATGCAAGAAACGGTGCTGTAGCTCCCAAAGGATTAGCCTCTTGGATGGAGCCGTTAATATTATTTATTAGAGATGACATTGCTAAAAATAATATCAAAAGTGGTTACGAACGCTTCATGCCATTTTTACTGACTGTATTTTTCTTTATACTTTGTGGAAATATTTTGGGGTTAATACCTGTATTAACAAATCCTAACTTAACTGGTAATATTTCTGTAACGATGACGTTGGCTTTGTTTATGTTGGTCATTCAGTTGATTTATTCTAAATCTGCTTTTTGGAAACATATTTTTATGCCACCCGGAGTACCAGTTGCATTATATCCAATATTAGTTCCTATTGAACTTGCTGGTATCATTATTAAACCTGTAGCGTTATTGATTCGTTTGTTTGCTAACATTACAGCGGGTCACATTATTGTAATTTCATTGGTGTCTATCATTTTTGTAAATCAAAGTGTAGGTTGGGCAGGATTGTCAGTGCCAATGGCATTATTTATATCAGTATTAGAAATTTTAGTAGCCTTTTTACAGGCATATATATTCACGATGTTGTCTGCTCTTTTCATTGGAATGGCAGTAGAAGAGGCACATCATCATTAATAAGCATAATTATAAACCAAAAATAAAAAACAAATCAATTATGGAAGAAATGACGTTACACATTGGTCTTGCTGCAATAGGTGGTGGACTTGCTGTATTAGGAGCTGGTTTAGGTATCGGTAGAATCGGTGGATCTGCTATGGACGCTATCGCTAGACAACCAGAAGCTGCTGACAAGATTCAGACTGCAATGATTATTGCTGCTGCTCTTGTTGAGGGTGCTGCTCTATTCGGAATTGTTGTGGCTTTGCTACAAGGATAAGATTTCAAAAGAAGTTGGTTAGGGATTGCCTATCCAACTTCTTTATTTAATTTTGGTTATTAAAAAGATTAATAAAAGTCAATAATAATAAGTATGAATAATCCATTAGTAGAACCCAGTTTAGGATTGATGATTTGGACAACACTTGTTTTCTTAGTGTTGTTGTTTTTGCTTACAAAATTCGCATGGAAGCCTGTTTTGAAAGCGGTTAAAGAAAGAGAGTCTAAAATTGATGATGCACTCAAAGCAGCAGAAAATGCTAAACTAGAGATGGCAAAATTAAAGTCTCAAAACGAAGACATGAAACAAGAAGCAATTGCTGCTCGTGAGGCTATGATGAAAGAAGCAAAAGAAACAAAAGACAATATCATTGCTGAGGCAAAAAATATAGCTAAAGCGGAGTCTGAAAAAATTATTTCATCAGCAAGAGAAGAAATAAAAGCAGAAAAAAATGCTGCGATGTCTGAAATCAAAAATCAAGTTGCCATGCTTTCAATAGAAATTGCTGAAAAAATCGTAAAAGAAAAAATGGGAACTGACGAAAAGCAAAAGGCTTTAGTTGATAATATTATTGAAGAAGTAAATCTGAACTAATTATGGCAGGTTCATTAGCATCAAGAAGATACGCAAAGTCTTTGATTTCTTATTCTATTGAGAAAAGTGCATTAGATGTTGTATATAAAGATATGCAATTGATTAATGCAACAATTTCTGAAAATAAAGATTTCCAAGATTTACTAAAGAGTCCAATCGTTAAGCCTGAAAAGAAAAACACGATTTTATCAATGATTTTCAATGGAAAGATTGATTCAATAACATCAGATTTTTTGAAATTAGTTGTGGAAAAAAATAGGGTAGATATATTGAAAGATATTTCAGGTTCTTTCGTTTCTGAATACAAAGCACACAAAAATATTTCAATGGTTGAGGTTTCGTCTGCTGTTAAATTAGATGAAATTCAAAAAAATAAAATATTGGCTATTGCAGCAAAACAAGGTGCAACCAATGCAGAGGTAGTTGAGAAAATCGATGCATCTTTGATTGGAGGTTTTGTTTTGAAAATGGGTGATAAACAAATAGATGCAAGTATTCAAAATCAATTGAACAATTTGAAACAAGAATTAATAAAGAATTAAGAACAAAAATTAAGATATCATAAATAATCAAGATTATGGCAGGAATAAACCCAGCAGAAGTATCATCAATCCTTAGAGAGCAACTTTCTGGATTAAAAACAGAGGCACAATTAGAAGAAGTAGGTACTGTTCTTCAAGTTGGAGATGGTATTGCTAGAATTTATGGATTGTCCAGTGTACAATATGGAGAGTTGATCCAATTTGACAGTGGATTGCAAGCAATTGCATTAAACCTAGAAGAAGACAACGTAGGAGCAGTATTACTTGGTACATCGACAGATGTAAAAGAAGGAGACACTGTAAAAAGAACAAACAAGATTGCTTCTGTACAAGTAGGAGAGGGACTTTTGGGGCGTGTTATCAATACACTAGGAGAACCAATAGATGGAAAAGGTCCTATTGAAGGAACTTTATACCAAATGCCAATTGAAAGAAAAGCACCAGGTGTAATTTACCGTCAACCGGTTACTGAACCGCTTCAAACAGGTGTTAAGTCAGTTGATGCAATGATTCCAGTTGGAAGAGGACAAAGAGAGTTAGTAATTGGAGATAGAGGTACAGGAAAAACTACTGTTTGTATTGATACTATTATCAATCAAAAAGAGTTTTACGATAAAGGTGAACCAGTTTTTTGTATCTATGTTGCTGTAGGTCAAAAAGGTTCTACTGTTGCTGGAATTGTTAAGAAATTAGAAGATGCTGGTGCTATGGCTTATACTGTAGTTGTTGCTTCAAATGCATCAGATCCTGCTCCAATGCAGTTTTATGCTCCATTCACTGGTGCTGCTGTAGGTGAGTTTTTTAGAGATACAGGAAGACCTGCTTTGATTGTATTTGATGATTTATCAAAACAAGCAGTTGCTTACCGTGAAGTTTCTCTATTATTGAGAAGACCTCCAGGAAGAGAGGCATACCCAGGGGATGTTTTCTACCTTCACTCAAGATTATTAGAAAGAGCAGCAAAAATCAATGCATCAGATACTATTGCTGCACAAATGAATGATTTACCAGAGTCTTTAAGACCAATTGTAAAAGGTGGTGGTTCATTAACAGCACTTCCTATCATTGAAACACAAGCAGGTGACGTTTCTGCATATATCCCAACCAACGTAATTTCTATTACTGATGGTCAGATATTCTTGGAAGCTAATTTATTTAACTCTGGTGTTCGTCCAGCGATTAACGTAGGTATTTCTGTATCTCGTGTTGGTGGTAACGCTCAGATTAAATCAATGAAGAAAGTTGCTGGTACTTTGAAATTAGATCAGGCACAATACAGAGAGTTAGAAGCTTTTGCTAAATTTGGTTCTGACCTTGATGCTGCTACAAAAGCGGTATTAGAAAAAGGTGCAAGAAACGTAGAAATTTTGAAACAAAATGAAGGATCTCCGCTACCTGTTGAAGAGCAAATTGCAATAATTTATTGTGGAACTAAAGGATTATTGAATACTGTTCCAGTAAATAAAATAAAAGCTTTTGAAGAGGATTATTTAAGAACACTAAGAAATTCTCATAATGATGTTCTAGTAGCTCTTAAAAATGGTCAATTGACAGATCAAGTTACTGATACTTTGACTGACGTGGCTAAGCAAATGTGCGTAAATTATAATTAATAACTAATCTAGAAAATTCCACCTTCATGGCGAATTTAAAAGAAATAAGAAATAGAATTACTTCAGTTAATTCAACGATGCAAATCACTTCAGCAATGAAGATGGTTTCTGCAGCGAAGTTGAAAAGAGCTCAAGATGCCATTACACAAATGCGTCCTTATGCCGAAAAACTGCAAGAAATCTTAAGCAATTTGTCTTCTTCTTTGGATGCAAATGAAAATCCATACACACAAAAAAGAACTGTGAAAAATGTTCTAATTGTAGGTATCAACTCCAACAGGGGTTTGTGTGGTGGATTTAATAACTATGTAGTAAAAGAAGTTAAAAGATTAGCACTTAATGAATATAAAGATTGTAACGTTGCAATTTTGCCTGTAGGTAAAAAAATGAACGATGCGCTTAAAGGAACTGAGTTTGCTATAAAAGGAACAAGATTGCCACATCATACCGAGAAAGTTTGGGATAATTTGAATTTTGATAGTTCAACAGAAATTGCTGAAGTTTTGATGGAGCGTTTTACTGATAAATCTTTTGATAAAATCATTTTGGTTTATAACGCTTTTAAAAATGCTGCATCTCAGGTGGTAACAACTGAGCAATTTTTACCAATTGTACCTAGTGAAAATGAAAATACAAAGTCTGCTTCTGCTGATTATATATTTGAGCCTTCAAAAGTAGAAATTGTCACCAATTTGATTCCAAATTCTCTTAAGATTCAATTTTACAAAGCACTGTTAGATTCTAATGCATCAGAACACGGTGCTCGTATGACAGCAATGCATAAAGCAACTGACAACGCTACTTCTTTGAAGAAAGATTTACAGTTGTACTACAACAAAGCACGTCAAGCTGCAATTACTAATGAAATTCTTGAAATTGTTGGTGGAGCTGAAGCGTTGAATGGTTAATTTGAACTAAACAAAGTAATATTAACAAAAAAGGCTATCTAATTTAGATAGCCTTTTTTGTTTTAATAGTTATTATTTTATTCTAAGAAAATAGAACTTATAAATTATTTTT
>CAWUIK010000035.1:0-28708 GCA_963922585.1 uncultured Flavobacteriales bacterium
CTACAAGATTCAAGACTACAAGATTCAAGACTACAAGATTCAAGACTACAAGATTAAATCTTTTGTCTTTTGAAATTTTTGGTTTTGAACAGTTTTTCTCTGTAAACAACTTAATTTGGGTAAAATTCTGTTTTGTGATTTCTTTTTTTGTACTTTTGCATTATATTAAAACATAATGTCATGACATTAACAACATTAAATATCATTCAAGCAGGTTTCATTGGGATGCCTCAAGTCATTTTGATTGCAGTAATAGTATTGCTTTTATTCGGAGGTAGAAAAATACCTCAATTGATGAGAGGGCTTGGACAAGGCATGAAGGAATTCAAAGATGCTTCAAATGGCAATTCAAAAGATGCCGAAACACCTTCTTCTACTTCAACAACAACTGAACAAGAAAAATCATAATTCTAAAACTCTTTTATTTTGAAAGATTATCAATCTTATTCAGAAATAAGACAAGATTTGGAAAATGGAGTTACCAACTGTGTAACTTTAGTGAATCATTATGCTCAAAAAATAAAAAATTCACAAACTAATGCTTTTTTGGAAGTTTTTGAAACATCTGCGATTGAAAAAGCAAAAGAAGTAGATGAAAAAATTCAAAAAGGAACACAAGGTAAATTAGCCGGAATGGTGATTGCAATCAAGGATAACATTTGTTACGCCAATCATAAAGTTTCTGGGGCTTCAAAAATTTTAGAAAATTTCGAATCGATATACAACGCAACTGTTGTCAATAAATTATTAGCAGAAGATGCGATCATCATTGGAAGAGTAAACTGTGATGAATTTGCAATGGGTGGTTCCAATGAAAATTCTGCTTACGGAATTGTAAAAAATCCTATTCAACTTGACAGAGTTCCTGGAGGATCTTCGGGAGGATCTGCAGCAGCAGTTGCAGAAGGTCTTTGTATTGCTTCGTTAGGTAGTGATACCGGAGGATCTATTAGACAACCTGCTTCATATTGTGGCTTAGTAGGTTTTAAACCTACTTATGGAAGAGTTTCTAGATACGGTCTTTTGGCTTATGCTTCAAGTTTTGATCAAATTGGACCATTGACAAAAAATGTGGAAGATAGCGCATTAATTTTGGAAGTTATTGCCGGACCAGATGAATATGATAGTACAGTTTCTCAAAAAGAAGTGCTAGATTATTCAAAGTTATTAAATTCCAATTCCAACAAAAAATACAAAATTGGATACATTAAAGATTGTATCAACAATGAAGGTTTAGATAGCGAAGTAAAAAGTTTTACGGAATCTATAATCGAAAATTTAAAAGAAAAAGGACATACACTAGAAGGTATTGATTTTCCACTTTTGGAGTATATGATTCCTAACTATTATATTCTTACAACTGCTGAGGCATCTTCAAATTTAGCAAGATACGATGGCGCGCATTTTGGATACAGAAGCGATGCTGCTCAAGACATTGAAACTACTTATGTGAAGTCTAGAAGTGAAGGATTCGGCACAGAAGTAAAAAGAAGAATCATGTTGGGGACATTTGTATTAAGCGCTGGATATTTTGATGCTTATTATACCAAAGGGCTAAAAGTAAGAAGACTTATCAAAGAAAAAACGGAGGAGTTATTCAAAGAATATGATTTTTTGTTACTACCTACTGCACCAACAACCGCTTTCAAAATAGGAGAAAACATAGCAGATCCAATCACAATGTATCTACAAGATATTTTTACAGTGCATGCTAACCTTGCGGGAATCCCAGCTATTTCTCTTCCTCTTGGTACACATTCTAATGGAATGCCAATTGGATTGCAATTGATGGCTGCAAAACACGAAGATGCTGAGTTATTGTCATTTTCAAAAAATATAATGTCAGAATTGTCTAGTTAAAAACTTTATGAAATTTTGGAAATTCATATCGATTGTTTTGTGTTTTGTATACTTTCAAAATAAAACTGCTCAAAGCCATCTTTCTGATTCTGAAATTGCATTTATAAATAGATGTGACAGTTTATTGGTTGAACATTTTAGTTTTTTAGATTCATTTACATCAGATACTAACGAATTAAACATCTATAATTACCCTAAAGATTCAATTCCTGTATTTTCTGAAAAGACCATCAAACAGAGAATTAGAGCACTAGATGAAAAATCTCCTTTCGATTTTTTGGATAACGATGTAGCACTAGCAATGGTGAACTTGTATGTCAAAAAAAGATATAGATTGACCTCCAGAATGCTGGGATTGAGCCAATTGTATTTTCCATTATTTGAAGAAAAATTAAGTGCTTATCACTTACCCATGGAATTGAAATACTTACCAATAGTTGAATCTGCATTGAACCCAACAGCGGTTTCAAGATCTGGAGCAGGAGGGCTGTGGCAATTTATGCCTGCAACAGGAAGAGGTTATGGACTAGAAGTAAATTCTTTTGTGGACCAAAGATACGACCCATATTTAGCTACGGAAGCAGCTTGTAAATATCTTTCAAAATTATTTGCAATTTATGGTGATTGGAGTTTGGCTTTAGCGGCTTACAACGCAGGACAAGGCACTGTTTCAAAAGCGATTAGAAGAGCAGGAGGTCAAAAAGATTATTGGAGTATTAGACCATTTTTACCTAAGGAAACACAAAACTATGTTCCTGCTTTTATTGCTGTGAACTATGTAATGAATTATGCTAGCGAACATAACATTTATCCAACTAAGCCTCATTTTTATCATTATGAAATGGATACTATTTTGGTTGACCAAAGATTAGATATAGGTGTACTTGAGGAATGGATTGGATATAATAGAGTAAAACTAGCCTATCTTAATCCAATGTATTTAACTGAAATTATTCCAGCTAGTAGTAGTGAAAAACTTCCTTTGAAACTTCCTTTGAAACTTATAGGTAAATTTTTTGAATACCAAGATTCTATTTTCAAATACTCTTCCTTAGACTATAAATATTGGGTTGCCAACCAAAAACCTGCTCGTAAAGAAGTGATTCATGTAGTTAAATCTGGTGAAACTTTGGCTTCTCTTACTCAAAAATATCAGTGTACTGAACAAGACATCAAGGCTTGGAATGTATTGACGAAAGTAAATGTAAGAACAGGTAAAAAATTGGTGATGTTTCAATTAGTAGATGGCGGTAATGTTATGCCATCCACTTCAAACTATGTAAAATCCTCAGAATCAGAAACAGCAAAAACGGAAACTACAAAAACCTCTAATGAAGGTGAATTTAAATATCATATTGTTCAAAAAGGAGATACGCTATGGGATATTGCTCAAAAAAACCAAACTTCAGTTGATGAAATATTGGAAATGAATAAGCACATAGACATGAATAAATTGCAAACAGGTACCAAACTGAAAATTGCTATGAAATGAGCAAATTCGAATTAGAAGAGGAATACGAATTTGACTTCTTTTTACTCGGTATCAGTAGCCATGAAAAAGATTATAGAATCTGCTGGGCCATCAATAATATTCTTGAAATTTCACTTGAAAAAGAAGATAGAGACATTGAAGTGTCTGTAAAAAAATCTAATAGGACAAGTTTACACTCCATGTACACCTTCTATGACGATAACCAAGAAACGATTTACAGACTTATTGCCAACAGAAGTAATTTAGGATTCCTCGTCCCTGAAACACCTCAAGCGGATTATTTTTTACAAATTTCAGAAGGATATCATTTAGATTTTGAAAAAATTAGCACTTTAATAAATCATATTCCATTTGTTCTAACAACTTTTAAAATTGATCCTGAAAGTTTAAAATCTAAAAAAAATCTTATCTTTTGATAATAATTTCTTAACTTTATACTAGAATTGAAAATGCCATCTTTGAGGTCTAAATTTTGGCATCTACTCATCAAATAATTATGACAAACAAAAGAAGAACAAAAATTGTTGCTACATTAGGTCCTGCAACTTCATCATACGAACAAATTAAAGGAATCATTGAATCTGGCGTAAATGTATGTCGTTTAAACTTCTCTCATGGTAAGCATGAAGATGTAAAGGTTTTAGTAGAAAACATACGAAAAATAGATGCCGAACTAGGTGTAAACACTTCTCTATTAGCTGATTTACAAGGTCCAAAAATTCGTGTAGGAGAAATGGAAAACAATGGTGTAATGCTTGAAAATGGTGCAACCATTAAAATGACAAGTACCAAATGTGTAGGGAATGCTGAAAAAATTTACATATCATACTTAGAAATGCCAAGAGATGTGAAACCTGGCGAATTAATTTTGATGGACGATGGAAAATTACAACTTGAAGTAGTCGAAACGAATCAAGTAGATGAAGTGATTCTTAAAGTAATTCATGGAGGGATTCTATCTTCAAATAAAGGTGTAAATCTTCCAAACACTAAAATATCTCAACCTTGTTTAACTGAAAAAGATTTAAAAGATTTAGATTTTGCACTCTCTTTGAACATTGACTGGATTGGACTTTCTTTTGTGAGGACTGCTAGAGATATTATAGAACTAAAACATATTATTTCGTCTCAAAACAAACATTCAAGAGTGGTTGCAAAAATTGAGAAACCAGAAGCTGTAGCAGAATTAAACGACATTATTAAGGTAACAGATGCTATAATGGTAGCAAGAGGTGATTTGGGAGTAGAAATTCCTATGCAAAATGTTCCTTTAATTCAAAAAGAAATCATTAGAAAATGTTTAGATCATGCAAAACCTGTTATCATTGCAACACAGATGATGGAAAGTATGATAACTAATATTTCTCCAACAAGAGCAGAAGTTACGGACGTTGCTAACGCTGTAATGGACGGAGCAGATGCAGTAATGCTGAGTGGTGAAACTTCAGTAGGTAAACATCCTAATGAAGTAATCAAAGCCATGGGGAAAATTATTGATAAAATAGAATCTGACTACGATGAATTGTATCAAAGAGATAAAATGCCAGATAAAAATCAAGACAGATTTATTACAGATAGTATTTGTTTTAATGCATGTAGATTGTCTGCTAGAGTGGATGCAAATGCAATTATCACGATGACTCATTCTGGATATACAGCTTTCAAAATAAGTAGTCAAAGACCAAAAGCAAAAATATTTGTTTTTTCTGGAAACAAAAAATTATTGTCTATGATGTCTTTAGTTTGGGGTGTTGAAACCTTTTATTACGACAAAATGGTAAGTACAGATCATACCATTGCAGATATTAAATATATATTAAAGAAAAATGGACATGTTCAGGAGGGTGATTTAATAATTAACACTGCGAGTATGCCTATCGAAGACAAAGGAAATACAAACATGCTTAAATTAAGTTATATAGATTAAATAATATTTTTTTTTTTATATCGTTTATTACTTTACATTTGAAAAAAAATAAAGTGAAAATTAATTTGCTCCTACGTATTCTTTTATTGAATACTTTATTCTTAACTAACCTCAGTATTGCACAACACACTATTTCTGGATATGTTTCCGAAATAAACTCAGGAGAACCCTTGATAGGAGCTACAATTTTTGATGAAGCATCTTTGAAAGGTACAACAACTAATGTTTATGGGTTTTATAGTATCACTCTAACAGGAGACAGTGCAACATTGAGGTTTTCATATGTAGGTTATTCGAATCAAAGATTTTCAGTAGACTTATCAAAAAATATTTCTCTTAATATTGAAATGATCGCTGATAATGAACTGGAAGAAGTTGTAGTAACTGGTGAATCTAACAAAATTCAGGAAAATTCTCAGATGAGCACCAACGATATTTCTATGGAAAAGGTAAAATCCTTACCAGTACTTTTGGGAGAGAAAGATGTATTAAAAACCATACAATTACTTCCTGGGGTTCAAAGTGGCTCTGAAGGAGCCTCAGGGATTTACGTAAGGGGTGGTGGACCTGATCAAAACCTTATTTTATTAGATGGAGTCCCCGTTTATAACGCCTCTCACCTATTTGGTTTTTTCTCTGTTTTTAATGCTGATGCTATTAATTCTGTTCAACTCATTAAAGGTGGTTTTCCAGCACACTACGGAGGAAGACTATCCTCTGTAATTGATATCAGGATGAAAGAAGGAAACATGAAAGAATTTCATGGTGAAGGATCAGTAGGTTTAATTTCTGCCAAAATGATGTTTGAAGGTCCTATAATCAAAGACAAAACCTCTTTTGCTATTTCTGCAAGAAGGACCTATATAGATTTATTATCTAGACCATTTATTAACCAAGCATCGGATAATACTGGTTTTGGAGGTTACTATTTTTATGACGTAAACTTAAAGGTAAATCACAAGTTTTCAGACAAAAGTAGATTGTATGCAAGTGCATATTTGGGGAACGATAAATTCTATGCTCGACTTAAAGATAGATTTGTATCTAATGGAGTAACAGAAGAATTTGAATCTGATAATTCTATCAATTGGGGCAACACTATTGCTGCTTTAAGATGGAATTATCTTATCACTCCAAAACTGTTTAGCAATACAACAATAACCTATAGCAAATACAATTTTAATGTTGGTTTTAGTCAGGAAAATACAAGTACTTCTTCAACTGGCGTAGAGTCAGATTTCTTTTCTTTCGATTATCTTTCTGGAATAAGAGATTATTCGGCAAAAATAGATTTTGATTATAATCCTCATCCAGATCATTTTGTGAAATTTGGCACAGGCTACACTTTTCATACCTTCACTCCTGGCGTAAACACTTTTAGAGCAGGTTTTAACGGTGGTAACGAATTAGACACAACTTTTGGTTCTTCTACTACTTTAGCACATGAGTTTTGGACATATATTGAAGATGATTTTAAAATTGGTTCAAGAACAAAAATCAATTTAGGGATGCACATTTCTGGATTCTCTGTAGATAATGTATTCTATCCTTCTTTCCAACCCAGATTTTCAGGAAGATTTTTACTAAACGAAAATAGTTCTATTAAAACTTCTTACGCCCATATGGCTCAATTTCTTCATTTATTGACAAATGCAGGTATTGGACTTCCCACAGATCTCTGGGTACCACCTACTGCTAACATAAAACCTCAATATTCTCATCAAGTAGCACTTGGATATGCTCAAACAATTGGGAATAAATTTGAATTTAGTGTTGAAGGGTATTACAAAACTTTGGAAAATCTCATCGAATACAAAGATGGAGCCTCTTTCTTTGGCAACAACGAAGTTTGGGATCAAAAGGTTGAAGTAGGCAATGGATTGGCTTACGGTGCTGAATTTCTGATTGAGAAAAAAATCGGCAAAACCAGTGGTTGGATAGGATATACATTATCTTGGAGTAATAGAACTTTTGAAAATTTAAATTTTGGTGAAACTTTTCCATACAGATATGATAGAAGACACGATATTGGGGCAGCATTGACTCATAAATTTAATGAGCGAGTGGACATTGGAATTGTGTGGGTATATGGAACAGGAAATGCTGTAACTTTAGGAACTGAAAGATACCTTTCCTATAGTGGAGCACAAGATATGGTTATGTTCGGAAATTCTAATTTTGGATTTCAAGAGATAGAACATATTGCCTCAAGAAATGGTTACAGAATGCCTTCATATCATAGATTAGACATAGGTGTAAACCTTCATAAACAAGTCAGTCAAAAATTTGAGAGAACATGGAGTTTTGGAGTTTATAATATTTATAATAGACAAAATCCTTTTTTCTTGTATTTTAGTAGAGATGATTCAGGTAACAATAGACTTACACAAATCAGTCTTTTTCCTCTTATTCCCTCATTTAGTTACAGTTTCAAATTTTAAAAACATGAAGAATAAAAAAATAAAATATCAGTATTTAATCGTTTTAATTTCTTTATCACATTTTTTTACTTCATGTGAAAAATATTTGGAATTTGATGAAGAAATAAAAGAACCTAAAATTGTTGTAAACTCGATTATTCATCCAGACAGTGTTTTTAAAGTTCACCTTAGTAGAAGTTTAAGTGTTATAGACAACGGTGATTTGACTTCTATTGAAAACGGAACTGTAGAAATATACAATGAAAATGGAGCCTTAATAGAAACACTTACACATAATCAATATGGTGAATACAGAGGAAACTTAAATCCCTCAGAAGGACAAACTTACCAACTTAAAGTAAGTGCTATTGGATACGAAAGTGTTTCTGCAATTGATTACATTCCATCCTTGGTAAACATTAGTAATGTAGATACAACTGGCGTTGAAAATATAGACGGATTTAAAGAATTGAAATTAGAAGTAAGTTTTCAAGACCCACAAAATATTCAAAACTATTACCAAATAGAGATCATAAGAACTCAAATTGTAAATGGAGATTTGTTTGAAAATCCTACTTTCATAAGATCAGATGATTTGTCAACTGGAAATGACCCCGAATACTATAAATACATTTATTTTGATGATATATTATTTGACGGCAACCTAAAAACAATTACCATTTTTACTGAAGACACAAGAGAATTTGATAATTTCATTGAGATAAGATTGTCATCTCTTTCAGAAAGTGCCTATAAATATTCTAAGTCTTATCAAGCATATTCAAATAATATAGGTTTGGGTAATGTGTTTGCACAACCTATACAAGTACATAACAATATAGAAAATGGCTTTGGAATTTTCGGAGGCGTTAATATTTCAAGAAAAAAAGTTACTTTCTAAATAATCTTTACTCGTTAATTTTGGTTAAAAACATACTTGATTAACAACAAATGTATGTACAAGATTCTTTTTAATCGATAAATTTAGCATATTTGCATGTGGCTAAAAAGAAAGAAAATAAGGAAAAACCAGAAAGCATCAGTTGGTTTGCAAGAATTAGACAAAAGTCTCGTATATCTATTTATGATATCGATTCTTTTGAAATGAAAAGGTATTTCTTACTTTCTCCTTGGAATATCATTATTGGAACTTTGTTTTTTATCATTCTTATTGTCACAGGAACCTGGTTCACTATAGCGTATTCTCCGCTCCGACAATCGATACCTGGCTATCCTAAAATTGCAGAAACTGAAAAACTAAAAAGACAACAAATAGAAAATATAAAACTTTTGGAAGAACTTCAAAAGAAAGAACAAATTAATTACCAATACAACAAAACACTGTTGGATATTCTTAATGAAGATTTACCAAAAGAATTCAGTAATGCTGATTCAATAATGCCTTTGGACTCTTCAGTTTTAAACAATTTGAACTTTGATGTCAGTAAAGATGACTCTTTGTTAAGAAAGAAAGTTGCAGAGAAAGAGAAATATGGCTTTAGCCTTGCCAATAAACAAAAAAATAGTGTATCAGACAATATTTCAGGTGTGTATTTTTTCACTCCTTTGAATGGTGAAGTTATTGAGATTTTTGATCCTAAAAAAGGGATTTTTGGAATACAGATTAATACCCCTAATGATGAAGCAGTGAAGTCAACACTTGATGGAACTGTGATTCATACAGATTGGAGTTCAAGTAAAGGTCATGTCATACATGTTCAACATGCACATAATTTGGTTTCTGTGTATAAACACAACTCTTATCTTCTGAAAAACCAAGGAGATATTGTAAAAAGCGGAGAGCCAATTGCTATTGTGGGCAACAACAATGGTAATACTAAAATTTCAGGATTGATTTTTGAATTGTGGTACAATGGAATTGCACTTGATCCTAAACAGTTTGTAAATTTTTAAACTTGCATTGTTTTGAAAATTATTTTTATTGATAATGTACACGATTGTGTTGCTCAAACGTTTCAAGAATTGGGGTGGACAACAGATTTTCATTACAAAACTTCTCAAAGTGAAATTGAAAAATTCATTCATTTGTATGATGGCATCATCATAAGAAGTAGATTCAAACTTGATAAAGTATTTCTTGAAAAAGCAACACAACTCAAATTTATTGGTCGCCCTGGTGCTGGATTGGAAAACATCGATTTAGATTTTGCTCAAAAAAAGAATATCGCAGTATTTCGCTCACCAGAAGGCAATAGAGATGCCGTTGCAGAACATACTTTAGGTATGATTTTGATGATGCTCAACAACTTGAAAAGAGCGGACGAAGAAGTAAGAAAAGGAATTTGGATAAGAGAAGAGAACAGAGGATTTGAATTGATGGGTAAAACTTTTGGAATCATCGGTTATGGATATATGGGAAAAGCAGTAGCGAAAAGACTCAGTGGTTTTGGTGTAAAAGTCATTGCTTTTGATAAATACCTTAAGAATTATTCGGATGAATTTGCTCAAGAAGCAACACTTTCAGAACTTCAACAACAAAGTGACTTTATTTCTCTCCATTTACCTCAAAGCGAGGAAACTTTAAATTATGTTGACTCAGCATTTATTCAAAAATGTGCAAAACCATTTTATCTGATTAATACAGCTAGAGGAAAATCGGTAGTTACCCAAGATGTGTTGGAAAGTATCGAAAAAGGAAAAATAATGGGTGCTTGTCTTGATGTTCTAGAATTTGAAAGTTCATCTTTTGAAGAAAGTGCTTTTCAAAATCCAATTTTCCAAAAATTAGTTGCTTCACCCAAAGTACTTTTATCTCCTCACATTGCTGGATGGACGCATGAAGCGCAATTCAAAATGGGAGACTATCTTTGTAAGAAAATTATAGGATACTTTGTAAAATAAAACTTTCTTCAACCCTTGTCATCTCAATCACATATCTTTTTCCTTAACGGAAATCAAACCTCAGAAAGTTGGTTGGCAATTGGCTGTGAAAAAGAATTGAACATTAGTGAAATTAAGGGAGCATTTAATAATATCGAAAACTTTGTTCAGGAAAATCAAAACCAATATATTTTTGGATATTTTGGATATGATTTGAAAAATGATTTAGAAAAATTAACTTCAGAAAACCCAAAAAACATTGATTTTCCAGAAGCTTACTTTTTTATTCCAAAACATTTAGCAAAAATTGACTCGAAAGGAAATTTTGAATTCATTCATGGAGAAGAAAATGAGTTGAAAAAATGTTATCATGAAATGATTTCTAAACAAGCTTCTGAAACAATTGGAAGAGACGAGATTCAAACTGATTCAAGTAAAGAAAAATATCTTAAAAAAATCAAATCTATCAAAGAACACATCCAGCAAGGTGATATCTATGAAGCCAATTTCTGCTATGAATATCATGCTAAAAATATTGAAATCAATCCATTAGGATTGTACCAAAAACTGAATGAAAATACACAAGCACCTTTTTCGGTTTTTGGTAAAATCAATCACCTGTTTATCCTTTCTGCAAGTCCAGAAAGATTCTTGAAAAAAGTTGGTAATAAAGTCACTTCCCAGCCTATCAAAGGAACGGTAAAAAGAGGAAAAAATGAGCAAGAAGATGTCGAATTGATAGCATTTCTTGAAAATAATCCTAAAGATAGAAGTGAAAACATCATGATTGTGGATTTAGTAAGAAATGATTTATCTAAAATTGCACTACCCTCTTCAGTTCAAGTGGAGGAACTTTGTAAAATATATACTTTCAAAAACATACATCAAATGATTTCCACAGTAAGTGCTGAAGTGGAGAACATTTCTTTTGTAGAGATTATCAAAGCACTTTTCCCAATGGGGTCTATGACTGGGGCTCCAAAAATTAGAGCCATGGAATTGATGGAGGAATACGAAGAGCAAAAAAGAGGCTTGTATTCTGGTGCTATTGGCTACTTTGCTCCTAATGGTGATTTTGATTTTAATGTGGCTATAAGAACTATTTTGTATGACGACCATCAAAAAAACATTTCTTTTTCTGTAGGTGGTGCCATTACTGATTTATCTTTGCCAGAACAAGAGTATGAAGAAACATTACTCAAAGCAGAAGCCCTCATAAAAGCGCTTACAGAATGACATTGGAAGACCAAATAATCCAAAATCTCAAAAGAGAAAAAATAGACATTCACTCCAAAAAATTACTTTTGGCTGTTAGTGGAGGCAAAGACAGTATGGTTTTACTGGATATTTTGTTCCGCCTTAAAGTAAATTTTGTGGTCGCACACATGAACTACCAATTGAGGGCTCATGAATCCAACCTTGATGAAACATTAGTCATTGAAACTTGTGCAAATTTAAAAATTACATGTTTCTCCCAAAAAGTAGACACCTCACTTTTCTGCAAAGAAAATCATGTTAGCACTCAAGAAGGCGCAAGAATTTTGAGATATTCGTGGTTTCAAGAGCTTATTCAAGAGCATCAACTTGATTGGATTACTACTGCACATCACGAGGAAGACAATAAAGAAACATTCATTCAAAACCTCAAAAGAGGAAGTGGACTTAGGGGTTTGAAAAGTATGGTGATTTTGCAAAATGGCAGATTCAAACCAATGCTAAATATTTCTAGAAATGATATTGATGAATATGCCGAAACCAATAAAATTAATTTCCGTCAAGACGCAAGCAATAATCAAAATCACTATCAAAGAAACTTAATTAGAAATGAATTTTTGCCATTAGCAGAAAATCTTTTGGAAGGCTTTGGAAAAGGTATTACACAAAGTATTTCTAAGCTAAAATTAGATTATGAATATTTGCAAAACACTTTATATAAAGAAAAAGAAAGCGTTTGTCATTTTGAAGGTGAAGATTGTATCATTAAAAACTATAAAAAATTACATAAAAGACTTTTGTTTTTCATATTAGAATCTTTTGATTTTAATGCTTACCAAATGGAAGATATTATTTCATCTTCGCAAACAGGAAAATCCATCGAGAATGAAAAATTTGGAGCAGTTGCACATCAAGATGATTTGATTGTTTTTCCTATTTCAAAAAACGAATATCTGGAAGTTGAGATTAAAGATTTGGGGATTCATACCTTTGAAACTTTTGATTTGAAAATTGAAAAAACTGAAAAACCGAAAGTTTTCACACAAAATTTAAATTACATTTTTGCAGATGCAGATTCCGTTTCCTTTCCTTTGACCATTAGAAATTGGAAAGAAGGAGATAAATTTTCACCACTTGGAATGAATGGGAGCAAAAAAATCAGTGATTTTCTTACAGATTTAAAAATTCCTTTGCATCGCAAAAAAAATATTAAAGTATTGATTTCTAATAAAAAAATTCTTTGGGTTGTTAATTGTGCTTTAAGCGACCCATTTAAAATTAAAAATTCTTCAAAAAATATTCTAAAAATTGAAACTATTTTAAAAAAGTAAACGTAATAATATATGTTTCCAAAAAACTTATTGTTTAATTTTTAGTCTGATTTAACCTTTCAGATGACCTAATACACCTTATACTATGAGCACAACAACTACAATGTCCACCCCAAAATTGATACAAAAAGAGGAAATTCCTTCTTTAATTTTTTCAAAAGAACCCCTTATCAGAAGCAAAGATGAACTCAGTATTTTGAGAAAAAAACTCAGAGATTCAATGGTTTTAGGTAGTATTCATCACCAAAAAATAAGAATTGTTTTTGAAGATTCGGAAGGTTTGAAAGAAGTTCGCACAACTATTTGGGCAGCAGACGACAAATTTATTGTACTAAAAAAAGGTGTTTCCATTCCTGTAGATAGAGTTGTCGAATTGAATCTATAATTGTATCAAAAAGACTAATTTCATTGAGCAATTATCTTAAAAGTTTTATAGATTACAAAATAATTTTAGTTTTTTGTATTGGATTACTTCCTTTAGCCTATCCATTATTCTCTGAAGGAATGTTTATGGATGGATTAATTTATGCTGCTTTAGCAAACAACTTGGCTCAAGGAAATGGAAGTTTTTGGGAGTTAAGTTTAAGCGAGACAATTTTCAACTCTTTTCGTGAACATCCACCTTTGGCAATTTACCTTGAAAGTTGGTTTCATCATTTTTTTTCAGGTTCCTTTTTATCAGAAAGAATCTATAGTTTGTTTACTTGGATTGCAAATGGATTTTTAATCGTTTTTATTTGGAGAAATTTTAAATTACCTCAAAACTTATCTTGGACTCCCTTGCTGATTTGGGTGTTAATGCCTGTTGTATTTTGGAGTTTTTCCAACAATATGCTCGAGAACACAATGGGAATATTTATTTCTTTGAGTGTTTTGTTTTTTATCAAAAGCATTTCATCTCCTTATAGATTTGCTTATTTATTTCTTTTAGGAGTTTCATTGTTTCTCGCCTTTTTATCCAAAGGATTCACAGGAATGTACACACTAGCATTGCCTTTTGTATTTTTTATTTTCCATTCAAAATCAAACTACAATTTCAAGAGAATGGTTTTTGATTCATTAATTATTTTGGGTATTTTACTTTTATGTTTTGTATTTATATTCTCTGTATTTCCAATTAGTTTCGATTACCTGGTTCAGTATTTTGAAGTGCAAGTATTACATGGTGTAAGCAATATCCAAACTGTTGGCAATCGATTTTCCATACTTCTTCATTTCACTCTTGAAATTTTACCGTTTATAGCACTCCTTTTTATCCTGAAATTTGTATTGAAATCGAAGGTGAATTATGAGAATTCTGAAAAAGAAACCAAATGGATAAGATTTTTAATTTTAATTTCGCTGCTGGGTGTTATTCCCATCATGATTAGTCTCAAGCAAAGAAGTTTTTATATTCTTACTGTTTATCCTTTTGTAGCGATTTCCATTGCGATTTATTTTAAAAGTTTGTTTGAGTACATAAACCAAAGGTTAGAAAATTTTAAATATCGTTCAATTGTTACATTTACACTTCCATTAGTTACATTGGGACTTATTATTTTTAGTAGCCAACAAATAGGAAGAGATGAAAATGAAATTAAAGACATCAAAAGTATTGTTGAAATTACTGGAAAAAACGTTACCATTTGTATTAGTTCAGAAATTAGATACAACTGGAGTGTGATTGCTTATTTTTCGAGATACGGAAATTTAAGTCTAGAAGAGAACTGTAATTCTCATAAATATTTTGTCAGTAAAAAAGAAAACAAAATAGTACTAAAAAATTTTTAAACCAAATAATCTTATTGTAACAACGAATAAATCATTATAGTTTTATCTTACAACCATTACGGAAGTACAATTAACATCTCCCTTTTGACGAACGCAAACCAAAAAGGTGCCTTGAGTTAAAGAAGATAAATCAAAGTCTAATGTAGTTTCAGTATGATCTGCTGTAAAACTTTTTTGAATTTCAGTTCTACTACCAGTAAGAGTGAATATTTCAACTAAATATTCCTGTCCAATATTAGTTTCTATAACAATTTGTATTAAATGAGTTGTTGGGTTTGGGAAAATTTTTACGTTAGGTGATTTTGATACTATTGAAGAATAAAAGGGTATACCAAGTGATGTGATATCTTTAGGAGGTGTTGGCGAGGTTCTCGGTGATCTTTGCCAATGGTTTTCATCCTTGAGCACCACATGTCCTCGCCCAAAAGTTTCAGTATTGGTAAGATTGAGAATTCCTGAGTACCAAACTTCACCTACACAACTATCTGACCTAATATCAAGAATACCATAGCCGTGTTCGGTAAGTTCTGTAAAGGAGTAATTGGGATTAGCATTCATAAGAATGGGTTCTACAATAGGTACAGCCCAACCAAATCCCATTTCATCAAAATTGCCTCTTGAGATACTGGTAGGCAACATTTCAACAGCTACAGAACCAGACCCTGTTGAAGGGTCGTATAGATTGCCATCATAAGGGTCAACACATAAATCTCCAAAAACGGTAATGTGACTGTCTCCAGAAAGGGCCACTACATTGTTAATGCTATTTTGAGATAAAAAGTTGAGCAACATGTCTCGTTCAGCATCAAATCCATCCCAATTTCCATCATCTAAAACACTGCTTCCTAATCCAATCCATGAAGGAATGCCAATTACACTCCATCCACTCATCAATTTTTGCATAGGAAGAAGTTTCCAAGTAGCATTAGATGAAGATAACTCATTGGTTAACCATTGATACTGAGAAATACCCATCATACTTGGTTCTCCATCTACCAAAGAGTCAACATTCTGATATTGCTCTATATCCACTACAAAAATATCCAAAAGTGAACCGTAAGAAATTTTACGATGAATTTGATTTATATTTAATGTATCAGGCATACGAATGGGTATATATTCATGAAAGGCTACAAAAGGTGCAGTTTCGTGACCTATTTCAAAATCTATATCGTGATTATCCCATAAAACTACCCAAGGATGCATTCGTCTTGCTTCTCTCAAATCAGGATCTAGTAAATAGAATTTATGACGATTGCGCCACTCCTCTAAAGTAATGGGATCTGAGGGATAAGGTGTTGGTAATCGAACTTCTTCATCTTCATCAACAAAATCATACAAATAGTCACCAACATGGATAATCATATCCAAGTCCGTTCGTTCTGCAAGTCTTCTATAAGCATTAAAAAAACCAGAATAAACACTTGAACATGACATTATTCCCAATCGAGAATGAGGAATTGCTCCATCTGGAGCCGTTCGGGTTCGGCCTACTACAGAATAATTTCCGTTTGTATCATAAAACCGAAAGAAATACTGCGAATGCTGATTCAATCCTGTTACATCAACTTTAATAGTCCAATCTTTAGAACCATCAGTAAGTTTAGTTCCTGAAGAAACTATAGAAGAAAAATCTTGATTTGTAGCAACTTCCCAATGTATTAGGCTAACTTGAGTCAATGAATCTGGTTCAACCCTTGTCCAAATTATAACAGCATCAACAGTAGGGTCTCCAGAAGCTACCCCGTGAATAAAGGGAGCGTTTACATCTGGAAACATATTTGCTGGTAAAGTTTGAGAGTTTAAATTATTAACCAACAACAATAACAAAAAGATACCAAAGTAAGATTTTTTCATCATATAAATTTTAATCAAACTTAGTTACTTATTTATTAATTCTTAGCTCTAATAATCAATTTTAATAATAAGATAATCTATTAAACTGATAGCTGATAATATTTTAATTGTTTTTTGATACTATTTAGTGTAAACTATGTCCCTTAACGAACAAAAAAATATTCAAGAGTTTATTTTTTAAACTCAGACTCAGTAAATCCAAACCCCTAACCATAATAATACTATCGTAAAGAAAGTTCCTAGTGCTAATTTTTTCAATTCTGGGTCTAGTAATTCTGGTTTTTTGTTGGTATGAACAAAAAAAGCATTTTTCAAAAATAAAAATGAAGGGATAAATGCAATATAGAAAATGGAAGGCATTTCCCAAATTGTAAAGCCTATTTGAAGAGAAACAAAACCTCCTAAAATCAAAAAAGCATGATACCATTTGGATTTTTCAAAACCAAGTACTTCATAAGGTTTATATTTTAATGCTTTACAGCAATTTGTTTGCAATCACAGTAATAATAAGGAACGCCTTCGTTTACCCAATATTGTATATTGGTTTGTCTGAAAAAAAGCACTATAGTATCATTAATTAAAGTGTTTTCCAATTCCACTGTTGTAGTATCCTCTACATTATCATAAAACTGCCATGTCTGTCCATTATGACCAGTCACAGATTCGTTGAATCCAATGCTAAGCACTCGATTATCAATATAATTACGCATTTCAATAAATAAGTCTGCAGTATCTGCAAAATTTAATATTATTAAACTATCAACAATGTTTCCATGAACATTCACTCCATTAAAATGGTGTTTGATTTCCATTTGATATATGAAATTCCCAATAGTATCATACACATTATATTCACCTATAAACTTTTCCCAAACTTCATGCTCTGGAATGGATGTAGGGCACGGGGCTTTATCTTTTGTGCAATACGTCAAGCATATTATTGATAAAGCCAATATGAAATAATAAATATTTTTCATTCTTTTACAATTTTAAAAATTGCATTGAAATAATTGGAATTAGTTATCTTTATAAAGTATGTCCCTGTTGATTCATTTGATAAATCAATTTGTAAGGTCTCAGATAAACTATAGTTCGTTTGTATTACTTTACTCATTATATCTACTACCTCTACTTTATCTCCTCTGGAAACTCCACAAATTTGAAACTTGTCTATTGAAGGATTAGGGAATATCCTTATTTGACTCACCTCAGAAGTATTTTCTGCATCTAAACCAACTGTTAACTCACTATTAAAATCACTTTCATCCTGCTCTTTTTCTTCATAAATTCTTGCTAAGTTTTCACTATATCCATCCTCATCTTCTAATATCATTCCTGAATTAGACCCAAAAACGTAAACCTGTCCAGATAATGTTATTTCGTCTCCACAGGGTGACCAAATTTTGACTATCCACTGATAATCTCCTGATAGCACTAAATTATTACCTCCTAATGGTGTGTTATTTCTTCCATCCCAGAATATGCTACTATAAGCGATAGGATTGCTTGGCGCTGGCGAGACAAAAGGACAGCAACCTACGGGTTCTTCTTCCTTGACATAAGTTATGGTTTGTCCTTGATAAACTTCAAGTCGAAACTTAGTGGCTCCTCCAAATGCACAGAAAGGGTTGTCTTCGTCTCGTAAGTACCAAAAGTCATTTACTCCATCCTGATTACCAGGTGTAAATACATTGCCTATTGGTGTATCATAACTAAACCCTGTAAATTGTTCACAACAGAATGTTTCGCAATCTTGAAGACAAGTTCCTGCATCGATAATTGCATCAAAATTCGATCCTCCTGTAAATCCTGGCATTAGGTCAATGATTGGTGCTCGTAACGTTACAAAATCATTCCCTGTTTCAACTAAACCATTGGTTTGATTAGGATCTACATTTTCTCCTGCAACTATTTTATGACCTGCAATAGTGGATGATGGTAGAGGTGAGTTGTTGGGCGTTCGGTTTTCATAATAAACATCCAAAGGACAATCCTCGCATACTATTTTAATATAAAATGTCTTTTCAGTTGATGATAAGCCACAAGTATTGTTGTCCTCAGCAGTTACCATAAACGAGTACAAGCCTTCTGCATTATTTGGAATATTATTCCAAGTGAATGAACCACTCTCCTGAAATGAATTTACCAAATTAAAAACAGAACCATTAGGTTTTCCAACAACAGAAATAATTTTTACAATTTCATTTGGAGAATCAGAAGTATAAATGTTAAAAGATAAATTACCTCCTGCATTGGCATAAGCGATTGTTTCATTACCTCCATTAATTCCCGAAATTGAAGGAGGAAAGTTATTATTCGCATGCACAACTATATCAACTGATTCAGTTGATTGACAACCACTTGGTGTTGTTACTGTAACTGAATATTGCGTCACATTTGGGTCTGCAATAGTTGTGATGTTTTTCAATCCAACTCCACTCTGTCCTGTACTCCAAGCATAAGTCCATCCATTTTCTCCTGTTACTTCCAAATCAAAACTTTGACCTTCGCAGACAGGCTGTCCATTGAATACTATTGACGCAGAGGAGGGATTGTCTATACAAAATTCATATTCATAACTATCTCTACATTCATTATATGTATGTAGTACTATTTTATAACATTCACCTGGTTGAGGTAATATATAATTTGAGATATTTAAAAGCCCTGCTGAATTTTCTGAGATTGGAATTCTCCTAATTAAACCATAAGAACTTCCAAATAACTTATATATTTCCCATTCATGACTTAAATCATTTATAGAAGGTGTTCCATCAGCAATTATTTGATCACCCATACAATAAATGTTTGACATTGTTATTTCTGCAATAGGAGATATTATTGAATTGTTTAAAGTAACGCTTACATCATCTACTCTAAAACCATTCAATGGAGAATTTTGTTCAGTAAATTGATCAGTATTTTCAAAACATCCAATTAAGATGTCATGAGTTCCACTTTGAGTTGCATAAAAACATCCGGTAACTTTTATATATGAATGATGTGTAGGCATTATATGCCAAATATCAGGATACAAAATTTGAGGGGCAACTACGTTTGAAAAACTTCCCTCACCATTAGTTTGATTAGTATAAAATTGATTAGGTAAAGTACCTGATTTAGCAAGAAATGCTCCAAACTTTAAAGGAGCCGTTCCGTCTGAACGTGAGACATAAAATTCAACTAGATAATTATTTCCTGCAACCAAACCTGTTGCTTTACCATAAAATATTTCTCGATATGATGCTCCAAGCCCAACATTATTTGCAGTCCATGCATGACCATTACCATTTCTAGGATTATAATGAAAAGGAATAATAGTGTTAGGATGAAGAAGATCTGCACTTCCAATGCTATTAAACCAACTGACAGCGTTATTTATTGACTGTTGGTAATAGTTAGAATTAATTTGTGTTTGTTCAAAACCTCCATTTATCATTAAATTTTGACCAAATGCTTTATTAAAAATATGTAAACACAAGAAAAATATATATATTTTGTAGTTAAACTTCATAAAATCATTTATTTATATTTAATATAAATTTTTAATTCATTAATTTGCTTTTGTAAACTTATAACATAGAGAGTCATCTCTTCAACTTTCTCCACCAATAACCTATTCATTTCTCCAAGATCTATTCCAGATTCTGCGACTTCAGAAGCATTAGGAAAGTTTGGTAAATGTGAATTTGATTCAATAAACTTCTCAAGTTTTTCAATAGAAATTAGATCATATTCTTTATCGAACACATAATCAGGAAAATCTTCTTTTAATCTAACATGAACTTCGGTAGCCCAAACATTACCATTTCCCATAACTCTGAAAACATCCATATTAGAATTGTTGTCAAATACTGTAAACATAGATAATGCTTCATTGTTGCTTTTAATTATTGTTCTTCCGTTCCCAAAAACAGAAAACACATCAGTTTCTGTTTCTGCATTATACACATTCAAGGCTTTTCTGCCATCTTTGTCCACAATGGTGTTGATTCCTATTCCTGTAAGAGTTGGTGAGGTACTGGTTAAAATCACATCCAATCCGTTTTTATCAGGGCCAACTTGTTTTACAGAAAGCATTGAACATTAACAGTTTGACCTCCACCTATGAAAACATTACCTCTTACATCTAGTTTTCCCAAAGGGGCATTAGTTCCAATCCCCACATTGCCAGGGCAATCATTGGCAGTGAATAATACACCAGGCTCGTTATTAGTTCCATCTATGATTCCCCAAGTAGGAGCAAAATAATTGCCATCAGGTTTTACCAAACAAGGCAAAGGTAAATACATTAAACTTTTCAAACTTCCTTTTTCCATACTCTCCACTTTTCCATTCGGTTTTATCATCAAAAATCTTTCATCACTCAAAGAAGAATCTGCTAAATTCTTGAACCTAAAATTTCCTTCTACAAATCCATCACCCATCATTCTGGTTGTTCCCATTACTGTAATATTTGACTTGGCTCTTAAATTATCATCTACCACAGTTTTTCCTTTGATTCTCAAATCTTGTTCTACTGTTAACTTTTTTTCAAGTGTTACACTGTCTTTTATAATTACAGGTTTTTCAAAATATGCAGTATCTCTTACTTTTGTTTTACTCAATGTTGAAGTACCCTCTACTTGAAATTCAGTTGTAGGAGTTGTGGTTCCAATACCCACATTTCCAGAAGTAGGCAATATGTTTTGAGAATAGTATGAAACAGTTCTAAAAATCATCAAAGATGCAATAGCGAGTAGTTTAAATCCGTTGCTCATTTTTATGGTTTTTTTATGATTGAACAACTAAACTAAACTATTGACATACACAAATTATTCTGCAAGTTTTTTCAACATTATTTAATAGGAAAGTCTTCAAAATCAAAATCATTAAATCCAAAACCCCAACCACAATAAAAGAATGGTAGCAAAAGTTCCCAAGGCGAGTTTTTTCAATTCTGGGTCGAGTAATTCTGGTTTATTATTGGTATTTACAAAAAAGGCATTTTTTAAAAACAAGAATGAAGGAATAAATGCAATGTAGAAAATGGAAGGCAGTTCCCATACTGTAAAACCTATTAGAAGAGAAACAACACCTCCTATAATTAAAAAAGCATGATACCATTTGGATTTTTCAAAACCAAGTTTAACAACTAAAGTATTTTTGCCACTTTTTTTATCGTTTACAATATCTCTCATGTTGTTCATGTTCAATACCGATGTACTCAATAAACCTGTAAATAATGCCATCCATAAAACATGAATGCTGAACTGTAATGTGTGTAAATAATAAACGCCAAAAACCCCTATGAGACCAAAAAAGATAAACACAAACACATCTCCTAAACCAGAATAACCATATGCCTTTTTACCTACCGTATAGGTAATTGCTGCCAAAATACTAAAAACTCCTAAACCTAAAAAAACAAAAAAAGAAGTCAGCGAAGCGTCTTTTAAAGCGGTATAAATAAGTATAGTTCCTGACAGAAAGGCTAGAACAGCATTGATAATCATTGCTTTTTTCATTGCTTGCGGGGTAATGACTTTACTTTGAATGGCTCTTGTTGGACCTACCCTATCTTCGTTGTCGGTTCCTTTCACACCATCGCCATAATCGTTGGCAATGTTCGAAAGAACTTGCAGTAATATGGTTGTTATTACAGCCCAAACCAAAACGCTAATTTTCATTTGCCCTCCTGCATTAGCCAAAAAACTCCCTCCCAAAATGCAAGACAATGCCAAAGGAAGTGTTCTCAACCTAAATGATGTAATCCAATCTTTTACTGTTGCCAAAATTATTTATTTTTGTAAAGCATTGGATTCAGAGAATCGTCATTATACATTTTCATTTGACGATACACTTTGATGCGTTTTTTACCTTGAGCATAATCATCCAATAATTGGTCAAATGAGGAAGATAAATCATTTTGTTGGTCGAGCAAAATATCCAATTTTTGTTGACATTTTTGTAAATGCGTTTCACTTACGTCATTTCTTTCCACCTGTTCTTTCATGTGGTAAATTTTCAAACACAAAATAGACAACCGATCCACAACCCATGCAGGACTTTCAGTGTTAATTATTACATTTTCATTCACCTCAACATCTTTGTATAAATGAATATAATAATCATCAATATATTCTACTGTGTCTGTTCTGTCTTGATTGGAAGCATCAATTCTTCTTTTGATTTCCATTCCTTTTTCTGGAAGAATATTTGGATCTCTAATGATGTCTTCGAGATGCCATTGAACGGTATCAATCCAATTTTTCTTAAACATCAAGTGCTCAATGGTGTTGGGTTGATATAAGAAAGGCATGTCTATATCCACATCATCTGTTTTGTGATATTCAAGAATTGAATGGTTAAATATTTTAATACACGCTGACGCTTTCATTTTATATTTTTTATAGAGTAATAGGAACAAAAAGTTTTTTCAATTCAGCTGCATCATCGGGTTTTAATCTGCCGCTCAAAATCAAACTCAATTGTTTTCTTCTTAATGCACCTTCAAACCGTCTTATTTCTTCATCCGTTTCTGGAGTCAATTCGGGAACTTCAATTTTATTTCCTTCATCATCCAAAGCTACGAAAAGAAAAATGGCTTCGTTACATTTAGATCTTTTTCCATTTCTTGTTTCCAAATAAACATCTACATAGATTTCCATAGAAGTTTTGAAAGAACGAGATACTTTAGATTCCAAAATAACATAGGAACCTAACGGAATGGGTTGAGTAAATGAAACATTATTAATGGAAGCCGTAACTGCCACATTACCACAATGTCTGAAAGCTGTAATACTTGCTACTTCATCCATCCAAGCCATCAATTGACCACCGAATAGGTTTCCGAGTTGATTGGCATCATTTGGCATTACCAAATGCGTTTGAATGGTAAGTGATTCTCTAGGAGATTTAGAAATTTGAGTCATTATAAAAACTTTTTTACAAAGTTAGTTATTCGTGACTAAAAAGTATCTATAAAAACTTGTTTTTAGTTTATTCCGAATATCCACATAGGTGGGACGTTTTTCAAAACAAATCTTTGCTTTGAAGTTGGTAAATCTGTATAATACTTTTTCATAATGAAAGGCATATAAGTAAAATACCTTAGTATAGCACCTTCATCAGTTTTCTCTTTGATAGCTTTTTTGATGTCCTTAAAAACATTTTTTTCTATAGCAAAAGGCAAGCCCGATATGATTAAATCTACTTTTTCAATTCCTAAATCGGCTAACTTTTCATTCATGAAATGAGCGCTGGAATGTTCAACGATCACTTTATTTCCAAATTCATTTTGAAGGTATTCTACATAATTATCATCAATTTCAAATAAAACCACTTTTGTATCTGGTTGAATTTTATCGACATATGTTTTAGTAAATTCTCCAAAGCCCGGTCCTAATTCAACAATCGTTCTTATTTTACTAAAATCAATTCCCTCGAACATCGCAATACTTGCGCTTTTAGAACTTGGAGTTATTGAAGCATTTTTAAGAGGGTTTTTGATAAAATTCCAAAAAAAGTAAGCATTATTGCTCAACTTTGAATTGGGTTGCGGCTTAGTTTGGCTTTTCATAATGTGTCTTCAAAAGAAGTTAAATAACTTTATCAAAAATACCACATTTTATAGATGCTTCTAATGAACTAAAAATTAAATAAATATTAATCTTATTCCATTTTTAGCATTTCATCAAAATTCTTTCCATCTTTATTTTTACCTCTAGGATCTGGTGGGCAATCTCCTTTTGCCGGCTTCAAAAGCCAAGCAAACCTAACTGTAAAAATCACAGGACGATATCTACTGCTATAAATTCCATAATCAGATCTTGCCCTTTCCCATTGTTTTACATTCAAAATGGGCGTTTCTAAAGTAGGAATTATAAACAATCTTTGTGTGGCTTTATAACCAAATCCCAATTTGTAATGTAAAGAAAATAACAACCTTTGTGTATTAGTTTGAGTAGCTACTATTTGACTGGTTTGGATTGAATAATTATCCATTCTTTCATTAAATTTAAAATCTAAATTTACACCCAAACTGTTTTGAATAAATGTATAATCAGAAAGTTGAATAACATTGTTGATATTGAAATTTCCAAGTAAATAATTTTGTTTAAAAAGTATTTTTTCATCCAAAAACTTTTCTGAACCACTTAATCTTTTGTATGCTAGACTATAATCAAAATAATTAAATATGTTACCACCACCAGGGAATAGTCTCCACCTTCCCACTTCCAGATAAAGTGCTAATCTTCCATTGGGATCAACATCAGGAGCGTTCTCTCCTTTTGGTTTGAAAGGAGCCATATAGGTCAAACCTGGAGCAAAATGCCAACCCGCAGGTTTCCAATAGTGCATTTCTATTAAATCTCTTTTTTTTCTATTGTATCCGCCTTGTCCAAATATTTGAAGACCAAATAAAAGTAGCGAAAATATAATGATGATTTGTTTCATTTTTTGATTTTTATTGAATAATTTTATTCAACTATAAACTATTATTTCTATGCAAAAATAAGTATAATTTCATTTATATAAATATTAAACTTAAGGTACAAATTCATAATGTTTTAATAAAAAAATTAAAAGGATACTAAATTGTTTATATTTGGAGTATGAAAATAAGATTTTCTTTTTTAATATTATTTTTTTGTTATTCCAATTTTGTATTGGCTCAACTCAGTTCAGAAGAAATTGATAACATTTCAGACTGGGGAAAATCAAATATTGAAATTGATATAAAAGGCACAATAGATAGTCTAGAAAAAGTTGTATTAATATTAAAAAACAAAAATCTTAAAAAAAAGGCAGACATATATAGTTTATTGGGAGGCTTTTATTTAACCCAACTTAATGATTATGAAAAAGCATTGCTTTACTATGAAAAAATAAACCAACTTTCGATTTATCATAATAACGATCCATCAATCTTAGCAAAATATCATCAAGATATGGGGAGATTATATATTTATGAAGACACTAACATTGAAAAAGCATTTAAAGAATTTAAAAAAGCTATAACCATATTAGAAAAATCAAATAGCGAAATTCCATTCGAAGTATATAGTAATTATTCCGTAGCTCTTCTTGGTCAAGATAGTGTACAAAAGGCAATAGAACATTTTAATAAGTCAAAAAATATTTTTGATCAAAAAAAGAGCCATAACAATAAGGACAGTTCTTTTTTAGTTCTTTTTTCTTCAAACATGGGTGTTTCATATCTCAAATCTGGAAGATTAGATAGTGCTGAGTTTTATTTAAAACAAGCCGTTAGATTGTCCCAAACTTTGAAACAAGCTAATTACATTTTCCAAAGCCTAGTATATTTAGGTGTTTTTTATCAAGAACAAAGTAGATATATAGAAGCTATTTCTAACTTTAAATTAGCATTGGAGTTATTACCACAAATCAAATATAAATATGTATATAAAAAACTTTTATTTGAAAGTTTAGCAGATTGTTATTTTAGTATTGGAGAATACTACAACGCTCATGATTTTCGTCAAAAACAAATTGTTTATACTGACTCTTTAAGAAATCAAAAATTATCTGAATTTTCATATGTTATAGAATATAAAAATAAGATTGAGTCATTAAAATTAAAAACTAAGCTAGATGAATCAGAGTTTAAATACTTAACTCAGAAAAAAAATACTGTTATATTATATATAATTATTGTTTTGATGTTGTGTGCTACTTTTTTATTATTTATACTTTTTAGACTAAAAAAACAAAAAGAAATAAATATAGAAAAGTTTAAAGTATTAAAACTAGAGAAAGAGAAAATAAGACAAGAGTCTGAAATTACAATACTTAAAAGTCACGAAAAACTAATCTCTGCAGAACTTGAGAAAGGTATAGTTGAAAATGAATTCAATGAAATAAAATCAAAACTTCAAGAATATCTCAACAAAAAACACGATCCAGAGTTTGACGGAATTCACCAATTTATGAAACAAATAAAAAGTTCTGAAAAGAAAATTGATAACTTAAAACTTTTGGATGAAGTAATCAGTTACTCAAATAATCAATTTTATTTAAAATTAAAAGAAACTAATGCCTCCTTAACTAATGATGAAATAAAGTTACTTACCTTTATAAGGCTCAATCTTAGTCAAAAAGATATAACTGATTATTTTGGCATTTCAAAATCAAGTTTGAATACAAAACGTTATAGAGTTAGAAAAAAACTTAAACTTAGATCAGAAGTAACTCTAGAAGATTACTTAATGATGTTATAACACTTATTTCCTTGCTATATATTCAATTAAGAGGATTTGTCTATTGATTGTCTATTGATAAAAAATAAAAATTACATTATTTGTTTTAAAATTTGCATTAAGGTAACAATACCATATTGTTGTCTAAAGTTTAATTGATTTAATAAAAACTAAACCTAATTTTATGAACAAATATTTTCTAATTTTCGCATGTTTTTTATGTTCAATATTTGAATCGGATTTTTTATCACAAGCTGGACATTACGGCACAGTAACAGCACATAATTCGAGAGGTTCAGCGCCTACTTTAACACTTACAGCCCCCAATACTTGCAGTGATGTAGGCAACTTGAAGTCTGGTAGAATTGAAGTTAGGAATTTATCTGCAGCTACTGCAGATAATTTTATAAATTCACAATCATGTTTTACAATTGGAAATACGAATTCAAACAGGAACGTTTGGGTTCAAGTAACTATTCCAGTTGGAAGCGGAATTGAAGGGTTATATTTGTATTCATCCACTACAGGAGTCACTCCTCAACCATCTTCTAGTACCAATTTAAGAACTGCAAGTATAGCTGTTTATAATGGGGGAAGCTGTGCTCCAACTTTAAATTGTGGTTCGACATGGGATAACGCTATAACAGATATTCGAATTTCAGCGCCTCATATACGAAGTGTAGGAACTGAAAGAGTTGACGTAGTCCCTGGCAATACTTATAGAATTGAAATATTTACTACAACTTTTTCTACGGATCCTAACTATAATTTTGATGTGTTTGTAGTGCCTCTAGGACCAGTTCCTTCAAACACAAATTGCTCTAATGCTATACCATTTACAAATCAGATTGCTTGTAATTTAGGAGCAAAAGCAGCATGTAATTCGGATATTCCTGATTGTGCATTTACACTTGAAAACTCAGTTTTTTATAGTTTTGTAAAGCCTGTAGATGGTGTTTTTCAAATTGAAATAACTAATGTACAATGCGAAGGAGGAGGTAACGATTTACAATCTGCAATATACTTAGCGTCCACAGCAAATTGTAACACTCTTTTGAATTCTCCTGGAAGTCAAATTGATGATCATTGTTTCATTGGTTCATATACCTATACCATTAACAATTCCGATCCTGTTGGCACAGAATATATAATTTGGTTTGATGGAAATGCAGGTGCAGCATGCACATGGGGAGTAGAAGTAGTGGCTCCTTGTGACCCTCCGACAATTAATTTATCTTCTGCTTCAGGTAGTACTTGTTCAAATACACCGATTACAGTTTCTGGAAATACTTATGGCGGTGGTACAAATATTGTAAATTTTTCTCATAATGGAAATGGAACTGTTACACCGTCTGCAACCTCTTCACCATTTAGTTTCACATATACACCTTCAACTTTAGATGCTGGAAATACTGTTACTATTACTGCAACTACTAATAGTGCTGGAAGTGGTTGTAATGCGGTATCTCAAACATACACTCTAAATGTTAACGCTATTCCTAATGCTAATTTTTCAGGACTAAATAGTCCTTATTGTATTTCAGATGCTTCATCAACCTTAGTTCCTGTTATTTCTGGAGGAACATTTTCTGGAACTGGAGTCAGTGGAAACACATTTAATCCTTCAACTGCAGGACCTGGAGACCATGATATAACCTACAATATAACTGTTGGTGGTTGTTCTAATTCTAGTATGCAAACAATTACAGTAAATAACCCAACAACACCCACTTTTGCCTTTGGAACATCAACTATCATTTGTAATGGTGCAACTGTTCCTACTCTTCCAACAA
>CAWUIK010000036.1:0-27722 GCA_963922585.1 uncultured Flavobacteriales bacterium
AATCCAGGAGTATATGAAATCGTAGTTGTAGATGCTTCTTGTAATTCATTACCAGTTTCATTCACAATAAACAATACAGACAACCTTGATTGTGATGGAGATGGTGTTACAAATGGTAATGAAGGAAATGATGGGACTGATCCATTAGATCCATGTGATTTTATTGCTAGTTCTATTACATTAGATATCACAACAACTGTAACATGTGAGGTTGGAGTAGTAATTCCAGAAGGATTCTCACCAAACAATGACAATGTGAATGATATATTTGTAATCTCAAATATAGAAAGTTATCCAAATAATACTTTCTCCGTATTCAACAGATGGGGGAATATTGTATACGAACAAACGGGATATTTGAATACTTGGAACGGAACCAGTCAGGCTAAAGTAAAAGTAGGAGGAGAAGATTTACCAACAGGAACTTACTTCTTTATTCTTGATTTGGGAGAAGATTTACCAAACAATCTGGATAGAGTAATCAAAGGTTATATATACCTTAAAAGATAATTAGATTTTAAAAGAAATAAATAACAGACATGAAAAAAATAGTTATTTCAATATTGTCAATGCTTACACTTGGACTAAGTGTAGTTGAAGCTCAACAAGATGCAATGTACACGCATTATGCATACAACACACTTGCTGTAAACCCAGGTTACGCAGGAAGTAGAGATGCATTAACCATAACAGGATTACATAGAAGTCAGTGGGTTGGATTTGATGGGGCTCCTGTAACACAGACGCTTACTTTACATTCTCCATTTATGAATGATAAAATTGGTTTAGGTATGTCTGTTGTTAATGACAAAATCGGACCAATGAACGTTACTTCATTCTATGCAGATTTTGCATATAGAATTAAAGTAAGTGACAAAGGAAGACTTTCGTTAGGATTGAAAGGCGGGGCCAATTTAGTTCAAGGTAATTTATCTTCATTAGAATTGGAAGATCAAAACGATGTCACTTTTTCTCAAAATATTCAAAGTTCTTTCTTGCCTAATTTTGGATTTGGAGCCTATTATACTAATGAGAAGTTTTATGTAGGCGTATCTACACCAAAACTTTTAGAAAATGACTTTAAGAATAATATTAATACAAGTACAAGTCAGTTATCTAAAGAGGAAAGACATTATTTTTTAATTGCAGGTGCAGTTTTCAATATTAAAGATGGTGGAAAGATTAAATTTAGACCCACTACCTTTATAAAAGTAACTGAAGCAGCCCCTATACAAGGAGATATCAGTGGAATGTTTATTTTTCAAGACAAATTTGAAGTAGGAGGTATGTACAGAACAGGTGATGCAGCTGGAGTTTTATTGGGATATAACTTTACGCCTCAGTTGAGATTTGGATATGCTTATGACTTTTCCTTTACCAACAGAACACTTACTTACAATGGTGGTTCTCATGAAGTAATGCTTAGATATGATTTTATCTATGCTGATAAAGGTAGAATTAGATCTCCAAGGTATTTTTAATATTATCTTTCAAAATTTAACAATAACTATAAAAGTTTAAAAACTTAAAAATGAAAAAATTTATATTATTTTTTGCATCAGCATTTTTATTGACAGTTAATATAAATGCACAAAAGAGTGCTAAGGAGATTAAAGGGGATAAGTTTTTCGAAAGATATTCTTTTACAAAAGCGATAGAAAAGTATGTCGAGTCCAAAGAACTGACTAATGAAGGTAAGAAACGACTTGCAGAAAGTTATAAAAATACCAACCAATATGCTGAAAGTAAATCAGCTTATGAAAAATTCATTACTTCGAGCGATGCTACAGCCGAAGATGTTTTTAACTATGCATCCATTTTAAGACTAAAAGGAAATTACGAAGAAAGTATTCAATGGCTTGAAAAGTTTAAAGACATGGCACCAGAAGACAAAAGAGCCATAAGTTATGTAAACAATGCTGAGCAATTGGAAAACTTACATGTTGATGAAGGTAGATATAAAATTACTCATTTAGACGTAAATACGGAAAGCCAAGATTTTGGGACAAGTTATTTTAAAGATAAAATTGTATTTGCAACAACAAGAGAAGGAACCTCTGGGATAAAAAGAAAGTATAATTGGAATGATATGCCTTTTCTTAATCTTTATGTTTCTGAAAGAGAAGGAGACCAATTAAAAGAACCAGAACAATTAAATAAAAGTCTTAATAATAAACTACATGATGGTCCTGCATCATTTAATGAAGCAGGAAACCTTATGGTTTTCACAAGAAATGACCCAAAAATGAAAGGTGAAGACGGAACGATAAGACTTCAATTGTATTTTACTGAAAAAGACGAAAAAGACAAATGGCAAAAAGAAGTTCCCTTTAAACTAAATAACCCAAATTATTCAGTGGGGCACCCTTGGATGAGTAAAGATGGAGAAGTAATGTATTTCGCAAGTGATATGCCTGGAGGAATTGGAGGAGTAGATATATACAGAATTACTAAAAATAGTGATGGAACTTGGGGAGAGGCAGTAAACTTAGGAGAACCCATAAATACAGAAGGAGACGAAATGTTTCCGTTTTATCAAGAAGAACAGGGAATACTATTTTTTGCAAGTAGTGGACATATTGGTTTAGGTGGTTTGGATATATACATTGCTCCAGATATAGGTGAAGGAGAGTTTATCAAAATATTAAATGCCGGTGCTCCAATGAATACCAGATTTGATGATTTTTCATTGATTGTTGACGAAACCATGAACAAAGGCTATTTTACATCAAATAGAGAAGGAGGAAAAGGAGATGACGACATTTATGCTTTCCAATTATTAAAACCATTTAATATTGGCAAACAAATTATTGGTACTGCATTAGATAAGGATGGTAATATATTAGCTAACACAATTGTTAATCTTTATGACGAAAACGGACAAATCATTAATACAGTTGAAACAACTGAAGATGGTAAATATAAATTTAGTGTTGATGCTGATTTAGAATTCAAATTAACAGGAACAAAAGAAGATTATTTAGATGGTGAAAAAAGTGTTTCTACTAAAACAAGTGATTACGAAATTATTGCTGATGTAATTTTAGAAAAAGATCCAGGATTAACATTGTATGCATTGGTAACTGATAAAAAAACAGGTTCGCCATTGGAGGGTGTTAAAATGATTATAAAAGATAATGAAACAGGTGCGGTAGAAGAGTATATTACACAAAGTACTGGAGATTACAGAAAAATCCTTCAAGACAAAAAAGTAAATGATAAAGGAAGTTTTGACTTCACACTTAAAAAAGAAGGGTATTTTTCAAAAACTCAAACTTACGAAGAAACTTTTGACAAACCTGGACAGTATGATGTGCATATCAAATTAGACTTTACAATGGATCCACTAGTTACAGATTTAAATCAAATGGTTGTTATCAATGAAATTTATTTCGATTTTAATAAGTATAAAATTAGAACAGAAGCAGCTGTAGAACTGAATAAAATTGTAGAAATCATGAATAAATATCCAGAAATGGTTATTGAATTGGGCTCTCATACAGATTGTAGAGGTACAAAGTCTTACAATATGAAACTTTCAGATAGACGTGCAAAAGCTTCAGCAGAATACATTAAAGAAAGAATCACCAATCCAGAAAGAATATACGGAAAGGGATATGGAGAATCAAAACTACTTAATGACTGTGCTTGTGAAGGCAATAAATTATCAACTTGTAGTGAAGAAGAACATGATGTAAATAGAAGAACAGAATTTAAAGTTATTTCTACTGGAAGTGACGAAATACGCGTAAAAACTACTGGTAATAATTCTTTTGATTAAAATTTTCTATTAAGTAAAACACTCAAATATATTGAAAAAAGGAGGTTCTAAGGACCTCCTTTTTTTATTAAGTAAATAATAATATAAAAAAAACTTAACAAGTCTTGGTGGATTAAAATATTGTTGTACCTTTGCAGACCCTAAAAACGAGATTAAATACTAAAAACACAATAAAACAAAAGTATGCCAACTATACAACAGTTAGTTAGAAAAGGAAGAGAAACAAATCCAAAGGTCAGTAAATCAGCTGCTTTAGATTCTTGTCCTCAAAGAAGAGGTGTGTGCGTAAGAGTATATACTACAACACCAAAAAAACCAAACTCTGCAATGAGAAAAGTTGCAAGGGTTAGACTTACCAATGGTAAAGAGGTGAATGCTTACATCGGTGGTGAAGGACATAATTTACAAGAACACAGTATTGTTTTAGTAAGAGGGGGGAGAGTTAAAGATTTGCCAGGTGTAAGATATCACATTGTACGTGGTGCTCTTGATACTGCTGGTGTTGAAGGAAGAACGCAAAGAAGATCTAAATATGGAACTAAACGTCCAAAAGTAAAAAAATAATATTCAACCATCGATTAAGTCATGAGAAGAAGACAAGCAAAAAAGCATATAATATTACCTGATCCTAAATTTAATGATGTTTTGGTTACAAAATTTGTAAACAACATTATGCTTGAAGGAAAAAAGAGTGTGGCTTTTAAAATATTCTACGATGCTATAGAAATTGTAGATAAAAGAAATGAAGAGGAAAATGGATTAGATATTTGGAAAAAAGCATTGGAAAATGTTACTCCAGGTGTTGAAGTAAGAAGTAGAAGAGTTGGAGGAGCAACTTTTCAAATCCCTACTCCAGTTCGAGATAGTAGAAAACAATCAATGGCTATGAAATGGTTAATTGGTTACGCCAAAAAAAGAAACGAAAAAACAATGAGTCAAAGACTTGCTGGGGAAATTATGGCAGCTGCTAAAGAAGAGGGTGGAGCATATAAGAAAAAAGAAGACACACATAGAATGGCTGAAGCTAATAAAGCTTTCTCTCATTTTAGATTTTAATAAAATTAAATTAGTAATTAATCATACATTATAGTAATGTCTAACAGAGATTTAAAATATACAAGAAACATTGGTATTGCTGCACATATTGATGCTGGTAAAACAACAACTACAGAGCGTATTTTGTTTTATGGTGGAGTAAGTCATAAAATTGGAGAGGTTCATGATGGTGCTGCTACTATGGACTGGATGGAGCAAGAGCAAGAAAGAGGTATTACAATTACTTCTGCTGCAACAACTCTAAACTGGAATTATAGAGGTGAAAAGTACCATGTGAATATTATTGATACTCCAGGTCACGTTGATTTTACAGTTGAAGTTAATAGATCTTTAAGAGTTTTAGACGGTTTAGTATTTTTATTTAGTGCAGTTGATGGTGTTGAACCTCAGTCTGAAACTAATTGGAGATTAGCAAATAACTATAATGTTCCTAGAATCGGATTCGTTAACAAAATGGATCGTCAAGGTGCTGATTTCTTAAATGTTTGTAAGCAAGTTAAAGAAATGCTTGGAAGTCATGCACTCCCATTACAATTAAATATTGGTGCTGAAGATGATTTTAAAGGCGTTGTTGATTTAATTAACTTTAGAGGAATAACTTGGAATGAAGAAGATCAAGGTATGACTTTCCAAGAAATTGAAATTCCTGCTGATATCATCGAAGAAGCAAGAGAATTAAGAGGACAGTTATTAGAAGCTGTTGCTGAATTTGATGAATCTTTGATGGAAAAATATTTTGAAGATGAAAATTCACTAACTGAAAGAGAAATCCTTGACGCTTTAAGACAAGCTACAATTGCTGGAAAAGTAGTCCCAATGATGTGTGGTTCAGCTTTCAAAAACAAAGGCGTTCAAGCAATGTTAGATATGGTAATGGAAATTCTGCCATCACCTTTGGATGTAGAGGCAATCGTAGGAACTAATCCAGATACAGAAGAAGAAGAAAAAAGAAAGCCTTCTATTACAGCTCCTTTTGCAGCTTTAGCTTTTAAAATTGCTACGGATCCATTTGTTGGAAGACTGTGTTTTACAAGATGTTATTCTGGTAAATTGGATTCAGGATCTTATATATTAAATACAAGAACTGGAAACAAAGAAAGAATTTCAAGAATTTTCCAAATGCACGCTAATAAGCAAAATCAAATTGAAGCATTAGAAGCTGGTGATATTGCTGCTTTAGTTGGCTTTAAAGATATTAAAACTGGAGATACTTTGTGTGATTTAAATCATCCAATTGTATTAGAATCTATGGATTTTCCTGAACCTGTAATTGGATTGGCTATTGAGCCTAAAACTCAAGCAGATGTTGATCGTTTAGGAAATGGTTTAAATAAATTAGCTGAGGAAGATCCGACTTTTAGAGTTCATACAGATGAAGATTCTGGTCAAACTATTATTTCTGGTATGGGTGAGTTACACTTAGATATCATTGTTGATAGGTTGAGAAGAGAATTTAAAGTTGAAGTAAACCAAGGTGCTCCACAAGTAAACTACAAAGAGTCTATTTCTGGTAAAGTAGATCATAGAGAAGTTTATAAGAAACAATCAGGTGGTCGTGGTAAATTTGCTGATATAGTAATTACTATAGAACCAGGAGATATTGATAAACCAGGATTGACTTTTGTTAACAATATCAAAGGTGGTAACGTTCCAAAAGAATATATCCCTTCAGTAGAAAAAGGATTTAAAGAAGCCATGAAGAATGGTGTACTTGCAGGATATCAAGTAGATAACTTAAAGGTTTCACTAAATGATGGTTCATTTCACGCAGTGGATTCTGATGCGCTATCTTTTGAATTAGCTGCAAAAATGGCATACAGAAATGCAATGCCTAAGGCTAGTCCATCCCTATTAGAGCCAATTATGAAATTAGAAGTTGTTACTCCTGAAGAGAATATGGGGGATGTAGTAGGTGATTTGAATAGAAGAAGAGGAATGATTGAAGGTATGGATGATAAAGCAGGAGCAAAAGTAGTTAAAGCTAAAGTTCCATTATCTGAAATGTTTGGATACGTAACTCAATTAAGAACGATTACATCTGGAAGAGCAACATCTTCAATGGAGTTTTCACACTTTGAAGAGGCACCTAAGAATATAGCTGACGAAGTAATTGCAAAAGCAAAAGGTAAAGTAGAAGCATAATAAAGAATAATGATTTAACATGAATCAAAAAATTAGAATAAAATTAAAATCGTACGATCACAATTTAGTTGACAAGTCGGCTGAAAAGATTGTAAAAACTGTAAAATCTACAGGAGCTGTTGTTAATGGTCCAATTCCACTTCCAACACACAAAAGAATATACACAGTTTTACGTTCACCTCACGTTAATAAAAAAGCGAGAGAGCAATTTCAATTGTGTTCGTACAAAAGATTAATGGATATTTATAGTTCATCTTCAAAAACTATTGATGCATTAATGAAATTAGAATTGCCAAGTGGCGTAGAAGTAGAAATTAAAGTTTAATTAGATAAGTTATGGCTGGTATCATAGGAAAAAAAATTGGGATGACTAGCATCTTTAGTGCCGATGGAAAGAATATTCCATGCACAGTTATCGAAGCTGGACCTTGTGTAGTAACACAAGTGAAAACTTTAGAAAAAGATGGATATGAAGCACTTCAAATTGGTTTTGGTGAAAAGAAAGAAAAACACTCAAGCAAGCCAATGTTGGGACACTTCAAAAAAGCGGGAACAACCCCAAAAAGAAAATTAGTTGAAACAGGTGTTTTCAATGATTTAAAATTAGGTGACGAAATCACCGTTGAATCTTTCAACGAAGGAGATTATATAGATGTAATCGGAACTTCAAAAGGTAAAGGATTTCAAGGTGTTGTTAAAAGACATGGATTTGGTGGTGTAGGAGATGCTACACATGGTCAGCATAATAGACTTAGAGCACCAGGTTCTGTTGGAGCAGCATCATACCCAGCAAGAGTTTTCAAAGGTATGAAGATGGCTGGACAAACTGGAAATAAAAGAATAACAGCAATCAATTTAGAAGTTGTGAAAGTAATGCCAGAAAGAAATGTAATATTAGTTAAAGGTTCTGTACCAGGAGCCAAAGGTTCAATCGTAGTACTTGAGAAATAATGGAATTAGCAGTATATAACACAAGTGGAAAAGCAACATCGAAGAAGGTAACTCTTGACGGAGAAGTATTCGGTATTGAACCAAATGATCATGCGATTTACTTAGATGTAAAACAATATCTTGCTCAACAGAGACAAGGTACGCACAAGTCGAAAGAGAGAGCTGAAATTGCTGGTAGTACAAGAAAAATTAAAAAACAAAAAGGAACTGGTACTGCAAGAGCAGGATCTATCAAAAATCCTCTTTTCAAAGGTGGAGGTAGAGTTTTTGGACCAAGACCTAAAGATTATAGTTTTAAGTTAAATAAAAAAGTTAAAAGAATTGCAAGAAAATCGGCTTTGACTCACAAAGCAAATACAGATGCTATCACAATTCTTGAAAAATTAAAAATGGACAAACCAAGAACTAAAGATTTCTTGAGTCTATTAAACAATTTGAATATAACTTCAGAAAGAACTCTTTTTGTTTTGAGTGCAAATGATTCTAACGTTTATTTGTCTTCAAGAAATATTCAAAGAACACAAGTTGTTACAGCAGATACGCTTAACACATACGATATTCTAAAAGCAAAAAAGATGTTTATTGCTGAGGATGCATTGGAAGTTATTAATAACATTTTAAAATAATAGTAGGATGAAAAACGTCATACTAAAACCCATACTAACAGAAAAGATGAATGCTGCTACTGAAAAGTACAACAGATATGGTTTCATCGTTAGTAAAGAGGCAGACAAAAGCGACATTAAAAACGCTATAGAAAAATTGTACAAAGTAGAGGTTGCTTCAATCAATACTATGAATTACGGTGGTGGTAAAAAGAAGATGAAACAAACCAACAGAGGTATTGTTTATCAAAAGCCAAAATCTTTCAAAAAAGCAGTTGTTACTGTTAAAGAAGGTGACGTAATAGACTTGTATGAAAATATTTAATCGTTGAAAAGTATTTAAGTAATGGCACTAAAGAAATTTAATCCAGTAACACCTGGAACAAGACATAAAGTAGCAACTGATTTTGCTGAGATTACTACAAGCAAACCTGAAAAGAGTTTGACAATTGGTATCAAAAAATCTGGTGGTAGAAATAACACTGGAAAGATGACCATGAGATATATTGGTGGTGGACACAAAAGAAGATATAGAATTATCGATTTCAAAAGAGATAAAGAAGGTATGTCTGCAACAGTTCAAACTATAGAGTATGATCCAAACAGATCAGCCAGAATTGCATTGTTGCAATACGAAGATGGTGAGAAAAGATATATCATAGCACCACAAGGATTACAAGTGGGTGCAACTTTAAACTCTGGAAAAAATGCTACTCCAGAACTAGGAAATACTTTATACTTAGAAGATATTCCATTAGGAACAATTATTCATAACATTGAATTGTATCCAGGACAAGGTGGTATCTTAGCAAGAAGCGCTGGTTCTTATGGTCAGTTGAATGCAAGAGATGGTAAATATGCTATCGTTAAAATGCCATCAGGAGAAGTAAGAATGATTTTAACAACTTGTAAAGCTACGATTGGAACGACTTCTAATGGAGATCACAATTTGACAAGATCAGGGAAAGCTGGAAGAACAAGATGGTTGGGTAGAAGACCTAGAGTAAGAGGTGTTGTTATGAATCCAGTTGATCACCCAATGGGTGGTGGAGAAGGTAAATCTTCAGGAGGTCACCCAAGATCAAGAAAAGGTATTCCAGCTAAAGGGTATAAAACAAGAAATAAAAATAAAGCGTCAAACCGTTTTATAATATCAAAAAGAAAATAAGATTTAAGATATGTCTAGATCATTAAAAAAACCACCGTTTATTCATTACAAGTTAATGAAACGTGTTGAAGACGCTCAAGCGAATCAGTCTAAATCAGTTATTAAGACTTGGTCAAGAGCATCTACAATTACTCCAGAGTTTGTAGGATTAACAATAGCTGTTTACAACGGAATGAAATTTATACCTGTTTACGTTACAGAAAATATGGTAGGTCACAAACTAGGTGAATTTGCACCTACAAGAAATTTCCGTGGACATGCTGGTAAAAAAGATAAAGGTAAACGATAATTATACCTCAGTATAAAATTATAGAAAAAATGGGTGTAAGAAAAAGAAATAGCGCTGACGCTAGGAAAGAAGCAAACAAAACTATTGCATTTGCAAAGTTGAATAATTGCCCTAGCTCGCCAAGAAAAATGAGACTAGTAGCAGATTTAGTTAGAGGTAAAGATATCCTAACTGCAATCAACTACCTAAAATTCAATCCAAAAGTTGCGTCTAAGGATTTAGAAAAACTTCTAATTTCTGCGATTAACAACTGGGAACAAAAGAACGAAGGTCAAGATGCATACAGTTCAGATTTGTTTGTAAAAGAAGTTAAAGTAGATGGTGGTCGAATGTTGAAGAGAATTCAACCTGCTCCTCAAGGTAGAGCTCATAGAGTTAGAAAAAGATCAAACCATATAACAATAGTAGTAGATACTAAAAAATAATTACTAGAAAATGGGACAAAAAACCAATCCAATAGCAAATAGATTAGGATTCATCAAAGGATGGGACTCTAACTGGTACGGAGGAAGAGACTACACTGAAAAGTTAGTAGAAGATAATAAAATTCGTAAATACTTGTATGCAAGACTTGCTAAAGCGAGTATTTCAAAAATTATTATTGAAAGAACACTTAAGTTAGTAACGATTACAATTAATACTGCTAGACCTGGTGTTATCATCGGTAAGGCAGGATCAGAAGTTGATAAACTAAAAGAAGAGTTAAAGAAAGTAACTAACAAAGAAGTTCAAATCAATATCTTTGAGATTAAAAGACCTGAATTGGATGCGAAATTAGTTGCTGATGGTATAGCTAGACAAATTGAAGCTAGAATTTCTTTTAGAAGAGCAATTAAAATGTCTATTGCTTCAACTATGAGAATGGGAGCTGAAGGTATAAAAGTTAAAATCTCCGGTAGATTAAACGGTGCTGAGATGGCTCGTAATGAAACATACAAAGAAGGAAGAACACCTTTACACACTTTTAGAGCAGATATCGATTATTCTTTGGCAGAAGCACATACTACTTACGGAAGAATTGGAATTAAAGTGTGGATTTGTAAAGGAGAAGTTTATGGAAAAAGAGATTTATCACCAAACTTTGGAATGTCTCAAAATAACGCTCCAAAAGATAGAAGAAAAAAGAAAAGATAATTTATCAATATAAAATATTTGGACAATGTTACAGCCAAAAAGAACAAAATATAGAAAAGTACAGAAAGGTAAAATTAAGGGTGTTGCACAAAGAGGAACGCAAATAGCTTTCGGATCTTTCGCAATCAAAACTCTTGATGAAGGTTTTATCACTTCTCGTCAAATAGAATCAGCACGTATTGCTGTTACTAGATATATGAAAAGAGAAGGTAAAGTTTGGATTAGAATTTTCCCAGATAAACCATTAACAGCAAAACCAGCTGAAGTAAGGATGGGTAAAGGAAAAGGTGCTCCAAGTCACTTTGTAGCGGTTGTAAGACCAGGTAGAATTATGTTTGAATGTGATGGTGTACCATTTAAAATAGCACAAGAAGCAATGAGATTGGCTGCTCAAAAACTTCCTGTAAAAACTAAATTTATTGTTAGACCAGATTACGTACAATAACAGAAAGAAAATGAAAGCATCAATAATAAGAGAATTGGAATTGCAAGATTTAATCGATGCAATTCGTGAGAATGAGCAAGAACTAACAAAAAAGAAAGTTAGTCACAAAATTGCTGAAATTCCCAACCCAATAGAAATTAGAAAAATTCGTAGAACTGTTGCAAGAATGAAAACAGAACTAAGAAGACGAGAGCTAGAAAAAGCTAATAATTAAGGATATAGATAAATTATGAGAAACCTTAGAAAAGAAAGAATTGGCGTAATTACCAGCGACAAAATGGACAAATCAATCGTTGTTTCGGTATTGAGAAAAGAAAAACATTCCAAATATGGTAAATTCGTCAAAAAAACTAGTAAATTTGTCGCCCACGATGAAAAAAATGAATGTAATCAAGGTGATACAGTTCGTATAATGGAGACAAGACCACTTAGCAAAAGAAAATGCTGGAGATTGGTGGAGATAATAGAAAGAGCTAAATAAAATTAAGCGATGATACAACAAGAAAGTAGACTTGGAGTTGCTGATAACAGTGGAGCAAAACAAGTATTGTGCATAAGAGTCCTAGGAGGTACAAAAAGAAGATATGCTTCTATTGGAGATAAAATAGTAGTTTCAGTAAAAGATGCTGCACCTTCTGGAGGCGTAAAAAAAGGACAAGTTTCTCAAGCAGTAGTTGTGAGAACTAAAAAAGAAGTTAGAAGAGCTGATGGATCATATATCAGATTTGATGATAATGCAGTTGTTCTTTTAAATGCAGGTGGTGAAATGAGAGGTACTCGTATTTTCGGTCCTGTGGCAAGAGAATTAAGAGAAAAACAATTTATGAAAATTGTTTCATTAGCACCAGAAGTGTTATAAAATTAGAATAAGATTCGCATGAAACTAAAAATTAAAAAAGGAGATACAGTTAAAGTTATTGCTGGTGCTGCACTTGGTCAAGAAGGTGAAGTGTTAAGTGTAGATAGCAAAAAACAAAGAGTTACTGTAGAAGGTATAACTGCTAAAAAGCATGTTAAACCTCAAACTAACAAAGAAAACCCTGATGGAGGGATTATCGATATTAGTAAAAGTATTCATATATCAAACGTAATGTTATTAGATCCAGAAACTAAAACACCTACTAAAATAGGAAGAAGAGTTGAAGAAGGAAAAATAGTACGTTACGCTAAAAAATCTGGTAAAACATTAAGCTAATGAATTACACACCAAGATTAAAAGAGAAATTTGGAACTGAAGTAGTTCCTGCTCTACAGGAAAAATTTGGATATAAAAGTCCAATGGAAGTACCTAGAATTACTAAAATTGTAATAAGTCAAGGTATTGGAGATGCTGTTTCCGATAAGAAAATTGCTGATGCTGCTAAAGCTGAACTTTCTATTATTGCAGGTCAAAATGCAGTAATCTGTAAGTCTAAGAAAGATGTATCTAACTTTAAGTTACGTAAAGGAATGCCAATTGGTACAAAAGTAACTTTGAGAAGAGAAAGAATGTACGAATTCTTAGATAGATTAATTTCTGTGTCTTTACCAAGAACTAGAGACTTTAGAGGAGTAAAGGCTAAAGGAGATGGTAGAGGTAACTTTACTATTGGAGTAAAAGAACACATCATTTTCCCAGAAATTGATATTGATAAAGTAAACAAGATATTGGGAATGGATATTACTATAGTAACTTCTGCTAAAACAAATGAAGAAGCAAAAGAATTGTTAAACCTTTTCGGATTTCCATTCGCAAAAAAATAAGATATTATGGCTAAAGAATCAATGAAAGCTAAAGAGCGTAAAAGAGCTTATCTTTCCGCTCGTTATGAAGAAAAAAGAACTGCTTTGAGAAAAGCAGCTGCAGCAGGAGATTGGGATGCAATGTTTGCATTACAAAAGTTACCAAAAAATTCTATGTCTATCCGTAAACATAATAGATGTCAACTTACTGGAAGACCAAGAGGGTATATGAGACAATTTGGAATTTCACGTGTAACTTTCAGAGAAATGGCTGTTTCTGGTCAAATACCAGGAATTACAAAAGCAAGTTGGTAATTAAAAGATAAAATTAAACGATGAAAATTACAGATCCAATAGCTGACTTTTTAACTAGAATAAGAAATGCTAGTAGCGTAGGTCACAAAGTGGTTGAGATACCAGGTTCAAATATTAAAAGGGAAATGACAAAAATCCTTTTTGATAAAGGATATATTTTAAACTATAAATTTGTTGATGATAATAAACAAGGAGTTATTAAAATTGCCTTGAAGTATAATCCTCAAACAAAAGAACCAGCAATTACTAATTTAACACGTGTGTCTAAATCAGGTTTACGTAAATATGCAGGTGCTGCAGAGTTGCCAAGAGTATTGAATGGTTTAGGTATAGCTATTATTAGTACTTCTAAAGGACTAATTACAGATAAAGAAGCAAGAACTGAAAACGTAGGAGGTGAAATCCTTTGTTACGTTCACTAATATTAAAAAATTAAGAGAGATGTCTAGAATAGGTAAATCACCAATAAACATTCCTGCTGGAGTTGAAGTAAAACTTTCTGATGATAACTTAGTTACTGTTAAAGGTAAATTAGGAGAATTGTCTGAAAAGATTCACAATGACATTACAGTTGAAATTAATGAAGGAATCATTGAGTTTAAAAGACCTTCTGATCAAAAAGATCATAGAGCACTTCATGGTTTATCAAGAGCACTAGTTAACAATATGATTGTTGGTGTAACTGAAGGATTTTCAACAGTACAAGAACTAGTAGGTGTTGGTTACAGAGCAAACGCTACAGGACAAGTTTTAGAATTAGCATTAGGATATTCTCATCCCATTGTTTTCGAACTTCCTAAAGAAATTAAAGTTACAACAACGACTGAAAAAGGAAAAAATCCTGAAATTAAATTAGAATCAATTGACAAACAATTGGTTGGTCAAGTTGCAGCTAAAATTAGATCACTTAGAAAACCTGAACCTTATAAAGGAAAAGGTATTAAGTTTAAAGGTGAAGTACTTAGAAGAAAAGCAGGTAAGTCTGCTAAAAAATAATACTAAAAATTAATTGCACATAATAAGATGGCCTTAACAAGAGTAGAAAAAAGATTAAGAATTAAGCGTAGAATACGTAAAAACATCAAGGGTTCAAGTGGAAGACCTAGATTGTCTGTATTCAGAAGTAACAAACAAATATACGCTCAAATTATTGATGATCTTAGCGGAAAAACATTAGTTTCTGCATCTTCTTTAAAAGATGAAGCAGCGCAAAAAATGAACAAAGTTTCTCAAGCACAATATGTAGGTAAAACTATTGCCGAAAAAGCAAAATCTGCTGGAATTGAAGCTTGTGTTTTTGATAGAAATGGATACATTTATCACGGAAGAGTAAAAGCTTTAGCTGAAGCAGCTAGAGAAGGAGGTCTTAAAATATAATTAAGAAATGGTAAAGTCAAGAAAAAAAGAAGTTGTAAAAACTAACGAAATTGAACTTAAGGACAGATTAGTAGCAATTAATCGTGTTACTAAAGTTACTAAAGGTGGTAGAACATTTAGTTTTTCTGCAATAGTTGTTGTAGGAAACGAAGCGGGTACTGTGGGTCATGGTTTAGGAAAGGCTAAAGAAGTTACTGAAGCAATTTCAAAAGCAGTAGAAGATGCAAAAAAGAATTTAATTAATATTCCAGTTATTAATAATACTTTACCTCACGAAGTTATTGGTAAAGCCGATGGTGGACATGTATTCATGAAACCAGCTTCTGAAGGTACAGGAATTATTGCTGGTGGTGCTATGCGTGCAGTACTTGAAAGTGCAGGTATTCACAATGTATTAGCTAAATCAAAAGGTTCTTCAAACCCTCACAATGTTGTTAAAGCAACTTTTAATGCTCTTAATCAATTGAAAGATGCAAATTCAATAGCTAGAAAAAGAGGAATTTCACTTGATAAAGTTTTTAACGGATAAGATATAATACAATGGCAACTATAAAGATTACACAAATAAAAAGTGCTATCAACAGACCAAAGAGACAAAAGTTAACTTTGCAAGCTCTAGGTCTTGGTAAATTAAATAAAACTGTTGAACACAATGATACTCCTCAAATTTTAGGAATGATCAATAAAGTTCAACACTTGTTGAGAATAGAGAAGTAATAATACTTGAAAAATAAATTACAATGAATTTACATAGTCTAAAACCAGCTGAAGGATCTACTAAAAAAGTTAAAAGAATTGGTAGAGGAGAAGGATCTGGTCATGGTGGTACAGCTACTAAAGGTCACAAAGGTGCTAAATCTAGATCTGGTTATAAATCTAAAATAGGTTTCGAAGGTGGGCAAATGCCTATCCAAAGAAGAGTACCTAAATTTGGATTCAAAAATATCAACAGAGTTGAGTATAAAGGTATTAATCTTGATGCTATTCAAAATCTAGTTGACAACAAAAAAATTACAGAAATCACTTTAGATGTATTAGTTGAAAATGGTTTGGCTAATAAAAAAGATCTTGTTAAGATTTTGAATAGAGGTGAATTAAAATCTAAAGTTACTTTTAAAGTACATGGTTGTTCAAAAACTGCTCAAGCAGCGATTGAAGCACAAGGAGGTACTATTGAAATTATCAAATAAACTGTTGAATGAAAGATTTTTTTAAGACAATAAAAAATATTTGGAGTGTAGAGGAATTGAAAAAGCGTATAATCTATACGCTTCTTCTTGTTTTGGTATATCGTATCGGATCTTACATTGTTATTCCAGGTATTGACACAGATCGATTGATGTCTGGGAATAATACTAATGAAGGTATTCTTGGATTAATCAATATTTTTGCAGGTGGAGCATTCGGAAGAGCGTCCATAATGACGCTTGGTATAATGCCTTACATATCTGCGTCTATTGTTATGCAATTGTTAGGAATGGCGGTTCCTGCAGTACAAAAAATGCAAAAAGAAGGTGAAAGTGGAAGAAAGAAAATCACAAAGTATACAAGATATTTAACAATTTTGATTTGTATTTTCCAAGCACCAACTTATTTGTCAATGTATGCTGGTGATGCAATTTATCCAATTTTTAAAGAAAGTACTTTTTGGTGGATTCAATCTGTAGTAATCCTTACTGCAGGTACTATGTTTGTAACTTGGTTAGGAGAAAGAATAACAGACAGAGGAGTAGGTAATGGTGTTTCTTTGATAATTGCTATTGGTATATTAGCTGGTCTTCCAGGAGCATTAGTTGGTGAATTTGGAGCAAAACTTTCTAACGGTGGTATGGTTTTATTACTTGTTGAGTTAGTGATTTTGTTCTTTGTAATCATGGCAACAGTATTGTTGGTACAAGGAACTAGAAGAATACCAGTACATTCAGCGAAAAGAATCGTAAATCAAAGAGGTGGAAAACAAGGTGTTTCAAGTGGACAAAGATCATACATTCCACTTAAAATAAATCAAGCTGGTGTAATGCCAATCATCTTTGCTCAAGCTTTGATGTTCTTACCGGCATTTATATCTCCTGACTTTACTGATGTAGCTGGATTTTGGTATAATTTAATATTTTTTGTATTAATCGTAATGTTTACGTACTTTTACACAGCAATTACAATGAATCCTAATCAAATGGCGGATGAATTGAAAAGAAGTGGTGCTTTTATTCCAGGTGTAAAACCAGGTAAAAATACTGCTAGTTTCATAGATTCTCTTTTATCAAGGTTAATATTGCCAGGTTCTATATTTTTAGGATTTATTGCAATACTTCCTGCTTTCGCTATGAATGCTGGTGTTATGAATTCATTTGCATATTTCTATGGTGGAACATCATTATTGATTATGGTAGGTGTAGTTTTAGATACTTTACAACAAGTAGAAAGTTATTTGTTGAACAGTGAGTATGACGGATTGATGAAAAACGGCAAAATTAAAGGTAGGTCTAACATGGCTCCTGTAACTATGCCACAAACAATATAATATTAACTTGGAAAAGTAGAATAAATGATTTTTTACAAAACCAAGGATGAAATTGAACTGATTAGAGAGAGTTCTTTACTTGTTGGAAAAACTTTAGCTGAAGTAGCTAAATTGATTAAACCAGGCGTAACAACTGCTGAATTAGATAAAATTGCTGAAGAGTTTATTTTTGATAATGGCGCTAAACCAGGTTTTAAAGGATTGTATGGTTGCCCTAGCACACTACTTTGCTCTGTAAATGAAGCAGTAGTTCATGGATTGCCCACAAATAAACCGTTAAAAGATGGAGATATAGTCTCTATTGATTGTGGTACTTTAAAAAATGGATTTTATGGAGATTCGGCTTACACTTTTAAAGTAGGAGAGGTTTCTAAAGAAGTTCAAAAATTGCTTGATGTAACTCAAAGTTGTTTAGTAAAAGCTATTGAGCAAGCAAAAGTTGGTAACACAATTGGTGATATTGGTTTTGCAGTTCAACTAGAAGCCGAGAAAAATGGATTTAGTGTAGTTAGAGATTTAGTGGGACATGGATTGGGGAGAGCACTTCACGAAAAACCTGAAGTTCCTAATTACGGGAAAAAAGGTAAAGGTCCAGAAATTAAAAGTGGTTTAGTTATAGCAATTGAACCAATGATTAATATGGGAAGAAAAGAAATTGTGCAGTTGGAAGATGGGTGGACTATTGTAACAAAAGATGGAAAACCATCAGCGCATTTTGAGCACGATGTTGCAATAACTGAAGATGGAGTAGATGTACTTTCAACATTTAAATATATTGAAGAAGTATTAGAAGGAAAATAAATTATGGCAAAACAAACATCTATAGAACAAGATGGAACAATAATCGAAGCATTGTCTAACGCAATGTTTAGAGTAGAATTAGAAAATGGGCACATTATTACTGCTCATATTTCTGGAAAGATGAGAATGCATTACATTAGAATCTTACCAGGAGACAAGATTAAGGTGGAAATGTCCCCTTATGATTTAACAAAAGGAAGAATAACATTTAGATATAAATAAATATAGAAATAATGAAGATAAGAGCCTCTTTAAAAAAACGATCTGAAGATTGTAAGATTGTTAGAAGAAAAGGAAGATTGTATGTAATCAACAAAAAAAATCCTAAATTAAAACAACGTCAAGGATAAAATAGAGTATAAATTATGGCAAGAATTGCAGGAATTGATATACCAAAAAATAAAAGAGGAGTAATCGCTCTTACTTATATTTATGGTATTGGTAGAAGCACCGCTAAAAAAGTCTTAAACAAGGCTGGTGTAGACGAGAACATAAAAGTTCAAGATTGGAATGATGACCAAATCGGAGCAATCCGTGCGGTTATTGTAGATGACAAAGACTTAAGCCTTAAAGTAGAAGGTGCTTTGCGATCAGAAGTTCAATTAAACATCAAAAGATTGATGGATATTGGATGTCAAAGAGGAATCCGTCATAGACTTGGATTACCACTAAGAGGTCAAAGAACAAAGAACAACTCTCGTACTAGAAAAGGTAAAAAGAAAACTGTTGCTAACAAGAAAAAAGCAACTAAATAATAAATAGTTATTATGGCTAAGTCAACTAAAAAGAAAAAAAAGGTTGTCGTTGATCCAGTTGGTCAAGCGCACATCAAATCATCATTTAATAATGTAATTATATCTCTTTGTAATGCATCAGGTCAAGTTATTTCTTGGTCTTCTGCAGGTAAAATGGGATTCAGAGGTTCAAAAAAGAACACTCCTTATGCTGCACAAGTTGCTGCTGAAGATTGTGCTAAAGAAGCTTTTGAGTTTGGTTTGAGAAAAGTTAAGGTTTTTGTTAAAGGACCTGGACAAGGAAGAGAATCTGCAATTAGAAGTCTTCATAATTTTGGGATTGAAGTTACAGAAATTGTGGATGTAACACCGTTACCTCATAATGGATGTCGTCCTCCAAAAAGACGTAGAGTATAATTTTATAACCAATTAATTAAGACAAAAAAATGGCAAGATATACAGGTCCAAAAACCAAAATTGCGCGTAAATTTAGAGACGCAATATTCGGTCCAGATTCAACCCTTGAAAAGAAAAATTATCCTCCAGGGATGCACGGTCCAAACAAAAGAAGAGGTAAACAATCAGAATATGCAACGCAACTTGCTGAAAAGCAAAAGGCAAAATATACTTATGGTATTCTAGAGAAACAATTCTCTAACATGTTTAAAAAAGCTAACGCTAAATCTGGTATTACAGGTGAAATCTTATTACAATTATGTGAATCAAGATTAGATAATGTAGTATATAGATTAGGAATTGCTAAAACTAGAGACGGAGCAAGACAATTAGTATCTCACAAACACATCACTGTGAATGGTCAACAAGTAAACATTCCATCTTACTCTTTAAGAGTCGGTGATGTGGTAGCTGTTAGAGAAAAATCTAAGTCTCTTCCTACAATTACAGAATCTTTAGCAAGTAATTCAAATGTTTTTGAATGGTTGGATTGGGATTCTAGCAAAATGAGCGGAGAATTCAAAGCTGTTCCTTCAAGAGAACAAATTCCTGAAAATATCAAAGAACAGTTGATAGTGGAATTGTATTCTAAATAATGAATGGATTTTTAAACTAAAACAAAATTAAACATGGCAATATTAGATTTTCAAAGACCCGATAAAGTAATCATGCTTGAATCAGATGACTTCAACGGTCAATTTGAATTCAGACCATTAGAACCTGGTTACGGAATCACAATAGGTAACGCTTTAAGAAGAATTTTATTGAATTCATTAGAAGGGTTTGCAATTTCATCTGTAAAGATTGAAGGTGTGGATCATGAGTTTGCTTCAATCAAAGGTGTAGTTGAAGACGTTACTGAAATCATTTTGAATTTGAAACAAGTTCGTTTCAAAAGACAAATTGAAGATGCTGAGAACGAAAAATTAGTTGTTAAAATTGCAGGTCAAGAACATTTTACTGCTGGTGACATAGGTAAATATACTTCTGCTTTCCAAGTTTTAAACCCAGATTTAGTAATCTGTACTTTAGAACCTAAAGTTTCTTTAACTATTGAATTGACAATAAATAAAGGAAGAGGATATGTTCCTGCTGAAGAACAAAGAACTACTAACGCTTCTGTAGGTACAATTTTTATCGATTCTATTTACACTCCTATTAAGAATGTAAAATATGCTATCGAAAACTATCGTGTGGAACAAAAAACAGATTACGAAAAATTAGTAATCGATATCCAAACTGATGGTTCTATTCATTCAAAAGATGCTTTGAAAGAAGCGGCTACTATTTTGATTCACCATTTCATGTTATTCTCTGATGAGAAAATCACTTTGGATACTCAAGAAAGAGCAGAATCTGAAGAATTTGATGAAACTTCACTTCACATGCGTCAATTACTGAAATCAAGATTAGTTGATTTAGATTTATCTGTAAGAGCATTAAATTGTCTTAAAGCGGCTGATGTTGAGACTTTAGGTGAATTAGTTTCTTTCGCAAAATCAGATTTACTTAAATTTAGAAATTTCGGTAAAAAATCTTTAACTGAGTTGGAAGATTTAATCGAGTCTAAAGGTCTTTCTTTTGGTATGGATATATCAAAATATAAATTAGATAAAGAATAATTATTTGGTGTAGTTTGATCTATAACCTAATTAAAAGAATTAAAAATGAGACACGGAAATAAAGTTAATGCTCTAGGCAGAAAAAGTGCACACAGAAAAGCAATGCTTTCTAATATGGCATGTTCGTTAATTCTTCACAAAAGAATTGTAACGACTTTGGCTAAAGCAAAAGCATTAAGAGGATATGTAGAACCTCTTATTACTAAATCAAAATCAGATACTACACACTCTAGAAGAGTTGTATTCTCTTACCTAAAAAGCAAAGAAGCTGCTTCTGAATTGTTCAGAGATGTTGCTCCTAAAGTAATGGACAGACCAGGTGGTTATACTAGAATTATAAAACTTGGCAAAAGACTTGGAGATAACGCTGAAACTGCAATGATCGAATTAGTTGATTTCAACGAGTTGTTACTTGCTGGAGAAACTAAGAAGAAAACGACAAGAAGAAGAGGTGGTAAAAAATCTTCAACTGCTACTAAAAAAGAAGAAACAGTTAAAGAAGAAACACCAGTTGCTGCTACAGAAGAAACTCCTGAAGTTCCAACAAAAGAAGAAGCACCTAAAAATGCTGATGCTGAAACAGAAACTGATGCTTCTGAAGAAGAAAAGTAATTTTAAGATTATAATAATATAATCTAAAAGGCTGTCATTATTAAATGATGGCCTTTTTTTATTTTATATCTTTGATTTTTCATAAATATTTCAAAAATATAAGCAACTAATTCAACAGTAATGATCTATAAAAAAATAGCATTTTTTTGGGCGATATTAATTTCAATGGTTACTCAAGCTCAACTTTCTGAAAATTCAAGTGTGTATTTGCTCACCTGTGATATTGGGGATGAAGTTTATGAGCAATTTGGTCACAGCGCCATTAGATTAGTAGATCCAGTAAATGATATCGACCTTTGTTTCAATTGGGGAATGTTTGAGTTCGGTGATGACGAGTTTGAATTCAATATGAAGTTTGCGCAAGGAAGATTGGACTATTATATGGCTGTTGAACCAACAGAAGTTTTCTTGTACATCTATCAACAAACACAAAGAAAAGTCTTTCAGCAAGAGTTGAACTTAACTTTAGAGCAGAAAAACAAACTGTTCGAATTGCTCAAAGAAAATTCGAAAGAAGAAAATAAATTTTACAAATACGATTTCTTTTATGACAATTGTGCCACAAGAATTGCAGATTTTGTAAAATTATTATTAGGTGAAAATGTTGTTTTCGCTGAATTAGAAAAAGAAACCCAACAAACCTTTAGACAATTGATTGATAAAGGTTTTCAAACCCACCCTTGGACAGATTTTGGAATTGACTTGGTACTTGGATACGCTATAGATCAAGAAGTATCAAACGATGAAATTATGTTTTCTCCCATATACATGTCAAGAATTTTTGAGGATTCAAAAATTAAAACATCAAATGGTACGGAAAATTTAGTTTTATCAAACGAAGTTATTGTAGAAGGTTATAAAAGAAAAGAAACATCAGATACCTTTTTTACTCCTTTAGTTGCGACAATATTTGTTATTGTAGTTACTGTTACTTTAGCATTTTTTAAATTGGAAATAGCTTTTAAAATGTGGACATCTATATTATTTCTAGTTCTTGGTATTTTAGGGGTTTTATTATTGTTTATGTGGTTTGGAACCGATCATGTAGCCACTAAAGGCAATTTAAATCTCATTTGGGCTAATCCACTTTTATTGGTATTAATGATTCTGATTTGGTTTAAAAAAGTGCATCAAAGATGGAGTAAAATATATTTAGTACTTGCATTTATTATGTTTGCTTTAATTCTTTTCTTTCTAATGTTACCTCAAGAATTTCACCCTGCTTCAAGACTACTGATTATAAATATGGCATTACAATTTTATGTTTTGCATAAGTTTAGTTTGAATAAGAATTAATATTGATACTAGAAAACAATAAAAATAAGTTGTTTTTTTTAAGAATTTCGGTCTATATAATTACTTTTGCTTTTTATTGTTAAAATTATAAATGAAAATAATCATCACAGGGGCTGGTGCCGTAGGTTATCATTTAGCCAAAATGCTTTCTAGTGAATCGCAAGATATTTATCTAATCGACTCAAGTGAAGAAAGACTCAACTATGTGACTTCTCATATTGATGTTTTTGGAATATGTGGTGATGCCAAAACTTTTAAAGTGCTTCAAGAGGCAAAAGTTGATCAGTGTGATTTGCTTATTGCTGTTACTTCTTCCGAAGAAACAAACCTTTTGGTATCTATAATAGGTAAAAAATTAGGAGCCAAAAAAACCATTGCTAGAATAAACGAACTCTCATCTGACAAAATAGATTGTGAAAAGTTTTACAAAGAATTGGGAATTGATAATGTTATCTCTCCAGTTGCTTTGGCTAAAGATGAAATTATTAGATTAGTAAATAGAGCAGTTTTTACAGATGATTTAGAGTTTGAAGGAGGGAAACTATCAGTTTTTGGTATTCATATAGAAAGTAACTCCCCAATTGCAAATAAAACTGTTTCTGAATCTATTGATTTAAACCCCAACTTGTCATTTAGACCTTTGGCTTTACACAGAAACGATAAAACAATTATCATAACAAGAGATACAGACATCCTTCCAAATGATATAGTTTATTTTATTTCTACGCCTACTTCGATAGACCATTTGATAAAAATTTGTGGAAAAGAATCCTTCGATATTCAAAATGTAATGATTATGGGAGGAAGTAGAATTGGAATTTTAACTGCTGCGGCATTAGAAAAGAATTTTAATGTTACATTGGTAGAAAAAGACAAACCCAAATCAGAAGAAATTGCAGGTATTTTAAAAAGAACATTGGTTTTAAATTTAGATGTTAGAGATGTTGAAAGTTTGGAAGAAGAAGGGCTAGCTGATATGGATGCTTTTATTGCAGTAACTGGAGACTCAGAAACTAATATTATGTCATCTCTTGTAGCAAAAAGTCACGGAGTTAAGAAAACGATAGCAAGAGTAGAAAATATCGATTATATTCATTTGTCACAAGCGATTGGAATTGATACTTTAATCAATAAAAAAATAATTGCTGCAAGTGAAATTTTCAAATACGTAAGAAAAGGAGAAATTACATCCATTTGTAGTTTACATGGAGTGGATGCAGAAATTATAGAGTTTAGCGTAAAAACAAATAGTAAGATTACACAAGGATCTTTAAAAGATATAAATTTCCCAAAAACAGCAAAAGTTGCGGGTGTTGTGAGAGGTGATTCAGGTTTTATTCCTTTTGGGAATTTTCAAGTTTTGGTAGGAGATAAAGTAATCGTTTTTTCACTCACTAACACTATCGCTAAGGTAGAAAGTTATTTTTCATAGAAAGCAATATGTCTAAAAGACTCATAAACTGGAGAGTAATATTACATGTAGTAGGTTCGCTTATATTAATCAATGCAATTTTGATGGCGACCGCTATTCCTTTTGTATTGTATTATGAGGGTGATGGTATGTTGAGTACTTTTATATACTCTTGTTCATTTACGCTTATTGTTGGTTTATTTCTTAGACTATATACTCAAGATAATAAAAATGACGAAGTAAAAAAAAGGGAAGGCTTTCTTATTGTAGCATTAGGTTGGATATCAATGGTTTTATTTGGAACTTTACCTTATGTCATTTCAGGATGGATTCCGAATATATCTGATGCTTTTTTTGAAACAATGTCTGGTTTTACGACTACTGGAGCAACTATTCTTGGAGGTGATTCTACTCACAAAATTTCAGAGTTACCACATAGTTTGCTTTTTTGGAGAAGTATGACACAATGGATAGGTGGAATGGGAATTATCGTACTCACAGTTGCTATATTACCAATGTTGGGAATCGGAGGTATGGAGTTGTTTGTAGCAGAAGCACCTGGTCCTACTAAAGATAAAATTCATCCAAGAATTAAAGAAACAGCCAAAAGACTTTGGGTGATTTATTTAGGATTGACCACCTTAGAAACGATTATATTACTTTTTTGTGGTTTAGATTTTTTCGATGCCATCAATCATGCTTTGACTACTAACTCTTCAGGAGGTTTTTCTACTAAAGATGCTAGTATAGCAGGGTTCAATAGTCCAGCAGTAGAGTATGTAATAACAATTTTCATGTTTTTCGCAGGTACCAATTTTACATTGATTTATTTTGCTTTGAAAAGAAAATTGAATTTAGTTTTTCAAAACGATGAGTTTAAATGGTATGTATTAGCTATTATTGGAATTACTGCAATGTTGATGATGTTTATTTATGACAATTATAATTCCATAGAAGAAACCTTTAGAATATCAATATTTCAAGTAGTAAGTATGATTACCACTACTGGTTACGCTACAGCAGATTTTATGTTATGGTCTCCTGTGGTTCACTTTTTATTCTTTTTACTATTGTTTTCCGGAGCTTCTGCAGGAAGTACAAGTGGAGGAATTAAGATAGTAAGAATTGTACTACTTATCAAAAACGGTTTGATGGAGTTTAAAAGAAGATTACATCCCAATGCTGTGATACCTGTTTATCTCAATAAAAAACCAGTATCTAATTTAATTACATACAATCTTCTGGCATTTATTTTTTTATACTTATTCATTTTCACAATTGGATCTTTTATTTTAGCAGCGATGGGATTAAACTTCATTGAGGCAATTAGTTCTGTTGCCACTTCATTAGGAAACGTAGGTCCTGGATTAGGGAATCTAGGTCCGGCTGGAAGTTTCTCAGAAATTCCGGAAGCAGGAAAATGGGTGCTTTCTTTACTCATGTTGATGGGAAGACTAGAACTTTTTACTGTTGTATTGATACTTACTCCCTATTTTTGGAGAAGGATATAAGAGAAATAATAAAAGAATATAATTTCTATTAGTTTTTTATTGTGTATTTCAATGCAAATATGTAAAATTGCACCCGCATATGAATTTACTTAAAAAATTCTTATGAAATAAACACTTTCTTTGTAAAAAGAAAGGGCCCTTAGCTCAGCTGGTTAGAGCACCTGACTCATAATCAGGGGGTCCACGGTTCGAGCCCGTGAGGGCCCACAAAAGGTAGTTCATCTGAACTACCTTTTTTTATATTATGTATTTTACCTACATAATACACAGCAAAACATTAGATAAATTTTATATCGGTTCTACTAGAGACTTTTTTAGAAAGCAGATTTTAAAAATCCAATCTAAATAAAATATTACTGTATTAAAATTAATGAGAGAGAATTTTATTTAAAATCAACAAAAGGTAATACTATTTTTATTTTTTCTTAATAAAAAATAAAATAGTTTTCTATCTTTGGATGATGTTAAATAATTTATATGAACATAACACTAAAACCAAAAGATAATAATTCAAATAATGCCGGATCGGGAGGAGAAGTTAAAAACAAGGGAAGCTTATCTGAATTTGCGTTTTTTATCGCTATAAATATAATTGTAGTGCCTATAAGTGCTTATCAGACTTATATTGGGTATAAAGTAGATGTGGCAAGTAATATTATTGTTGCAATTGGTATTGCAGCATTTAGTGCAATCTTATTTGCTGCCATGAATTTTGGAATAAGAGAACGTAGATTGACAGGTAAACCGCATGGTTTGCAAGTGTTAATGTATATCATTCCTTTAGGGATAAGTTTTGCAGGAAACTTCAATGCATTCTATACTGAACAAATGAAGAAAAGTCTATATGAGAACGAGGTCGCGGAGTATCAGTTAATATTCGAAAAAACAAAGAATGATGCTATTAATGCGTTAGAAGATTATTCAGGTGTTAAGGAGTTTGAAAAAAAATATGGAGAGCTATATCAATCACTTCAGACTGAAGCAAATCTTTTGGATGGATTTGGACCTCAGTGTGGGGAGATATATGACTCTTTATGGGTGTTGTGTGGTAGTCCTAATTATAGTAAACATCCTCTGGACTACTCTGAAAGCAAAAGACTTGCTATGGCTAACAGTTTGCTAGAGCCCATGAAATCGCAGCAATTAAAACTATTGGGGAAAGAAACTTCTGAGAAAATTGAAGATTTCAATAAATGGTATGATGAATTGAATGCTCAAATTGAAATCTCGGAAAACGAAAAGTCACTTCAGGAGGATGGTAAATTGTTAATAGATAAGATGAGGAAACTGAATAACAAGATAGGTTCCGAAACACAAGGGATGGTGGCATCATTTAGTTATGATGAATCCGGTGTTAGTGAAAAGAATGAAATGGGTACTGTAAAGTATGCTTTTAACAGTGGGTTTATAGATATGCCAGATAAGGCTGCCACAGTATTTTCGGTATTCCTTTCATTGATTCTCGATATTTTATTTTTTTCAATGAAGGAACTACTACATGTTGCATTATTGCCAGTCTATATGACTACACCCATGCCAAGCTTGAATACATATCAAGAAGTTGATTTTCTATCATCCACACAAACTACCCAATCTGATTTTCTATTCCAACACAGCCTAGGGTCTTTACTTCTTCTATATTCATGAAAATAATCTTATCTGGTGGACTTCCAATTTTCGAATAGTAATAGTATAGATTTTGATTTGTTGCTTTATAAGCGGAGATACTAGTCGCATAAGTCTTAAAGTCACTACTATATTCCAGTTTATAAT
>CAWUIK010000037.1:0-27205 GCA_963922585.1 uncultured Flavobacteriales bacterium
TAAAAGTGTAAACGATGTCTATTTAACTTTGTAAACGATGTGCCTTTACCGTACCCCCAATAATAATTATGGCACTATATGGATTGTTTAGTTAGGTGGTGGGTAGTGGCCCCAATTAGGTGCTGAGCAAATAGAAATCAACTAACGAGTTGGTATGTAAGTTCTTTAAATATTGCAAAACAAGAGTAAGTAAAGCGACTTGTAGTTTTGTTTATCTCGAATGAAGTGCAACGAAACTTCGAGAATAATGGTAGTAAAAGACAGTGTGAGTTAGAGTGTGAGAGCGAGGAGTTTTTAAATAAAAACCCCCTGCTACAGCGCGAATAACTAAATATAATTAGAAAGGCTGCTGCGCGATTCCCATCGCGTTGCCCCTGCTTATAATTCTCGCCCTCACAAACTTTTGGAAACAAAAAAATCCAAACCATTTTCATGGTTTGGATTTTATTTTTGGCGCTTCTTCAAGGGCTCGAACCTTGGACCCTCTGATTAACAGTCAGATGCTCTAACCAACTGAGCTAAAGAAGCGTCTTTTTTTCCGTTTCGGAGTGCAATATTAAGTCAAAGTTTGGAATTAAACAATATCTTTGTCAAAAAAATTACAAAAAAATTAAAAAAATGAGTTTAGTTAATGTCGGAACAGTTGCTTTTGATGCAATTGAGACCCCTTTTGGAAAAACTGATAAAATTATCGGTGGTGCTTGTACTTACATTAGTCTTGCGGCTTCCTATTTTACAAAAAATGCAAAAATTGTTTCTGTGGTAGGAGATGATTTCCCACAAGATGTGATAGATATGTTCTCTGATAGAGGTATTTCTACCGAGGGTCTTCAAGTAAAGAAAGGTGAAAAAACATTTTTCTGGTCTGGAAAATATCACAACGATATGAATTCTAGAGATACAATAGATACACAATTGAACGTTTTAGAAAATTTTGACCCTGTTATACCAGAAAGTTACCAAGATTGCGAATATTTAATGCTTGGAAATTTGGCGCCAGTGGCTCAACTTACAGTTTTGAAAAGACTCAACAAAAGACCTAAACTCATCGTTTTGGACACCATGAATTTTTGGATGGAAATTGCTCTTGACGATTTAAAAGCAGTTATCAAAGAAATTGACGTACTTACCATTAATGACGAAGAAGCTAGATTGCTTTCGGGAGAATATTCTTTGAGAAAAGCAGCAAGAAAAATTCTTGAAATGGGACCTAAATACCTTATCATTAAAAAAGGTGAACACGGTGCTTTGTTGTTCGACAAAGAAAGAGTGTTCTTTGCTCCTGCGCTTCCTTTAGAAGAAGTATTCGACCCAACAGGTGCTGGTGATACTTTTGCAGGTGGTTTTATCGGCTTCTTGGCTTCTACTGGAAATATTTCTTGGGAAAATATGAAAAACGCTATCATTATGGGTTCTGCTTTGGCTTCTTTCACAGTAGAAAAATTCGGAATCGAAAGATTAAGAGACTTAACTATGGACGAAATTGCAGATAGAATCAGTCAATTTGCTGAATTGACCAACTTCACTATGGAATATCCTGTAATGGAGTCTTAAAATAACTTTATACAATTAAAGCATAAAAAAGGCAATTTCAAATGTTGAAATTGCCCTTTTTAATTTATTTAATAACTATTTTCGAGTAGAATAGATAGAAATCTAATCTTTCAACCTTGTTTTTATGTCCATTCGCTTGTGCAAAATTCTGATTACTTCAATTATATTATGTTTTGGATTGTTTTTATAAAATATCAAATGTGATTTTATTTGCGAACGAAAATAACCTTTTCTAATTTTTTCAGAATTTTGACCAAAAAGAGGATTTTTGGATAAATACTCAATCTCTTCAATTATCAAATTGATATATCTATCAGCCTGTTCTTTTGACCAATTTTCTAATGTATAAAGCCAAATATTTTCAAGATCGAAATATGCTTCTCTACTTATTCTGTACTTCATTATTTAGTCAAATATTTTTGTTGAAGGCTTTTTAAAAGAGTTTCTTTACTAAAATCATCTATGAAACCTGATTTTTCACCCTTTTTAAGTTCATCAATCAACTCAATGCGCTTAGTTTCCTCTTTCTCAAACATTCTTAATGCGGCTCTAATGACTTCGCTTGCAGAAGCATATTTACCTGTTTTCACTTGACTGTCAATAAATTTATCAAAGTAGTCTCCCAATAAAATTGATGTATTTCTTGCCATATCTCTTTAATTTAATACAAAAATACCAACTTTTGGTATGAAATCAAAAAATATATGTAGTTATTCTATTTGTTGATTAAAGAGTATATTATTTTGATTTAATCTTCAAAGCCAGTCTTTTACAAACCTCTTTCCAAAATATCAATTCGTTTCTTAATAGGAGGGTGCGTTGAAAACAATCCTCCCAAACTGCTCAAAAAACTGGATTTGGGTTTATTTTCGATAAACATTTGTTTTACGTCATCGCTTTTTACACTATCCACTTCACTGTTGCCAGAAATTTTTCTCAAAGCAGAAGCGAGCGCCATAGAATTTTTGGTCATTTCTACCGCTCCAGCATCTGCCAGATACTCTCTTTTTCGAGATAAAGCAAATTTAAAAAGTATAGAAAGGAAATAGACTACTGCTGCAATAATTAGCATTAATATCAATGCTTTACCATCAGTTTTGGAATCTTTTCTATTTCTCCCTCCTCCGTAAATTACGGTTCTAAATAATACAGAAACTATAAAAGATAATATTCCAACAAAAACAATCGAAATTACTAATAATCGAACATCTTTGTTTCTAATATGAGCCAATTCGTGTGCAATTACACCTTCTAGTTCTTCATAATTCAAATGATTGATAATTCCAGAAGTTAGCGTTACGGCATAAGATTTCTCATCAATACCACTAGCAAAAGCATTCAGTGCATCAGATTGGATAATGTATAATTTTGGCATTCTCATCCCAACAGACATACATAAATTTTCTGTAAGATTATAAATACTCATATTTTCTTTCCTTTCCAATGTTTTGGCTCCTGTTGCCATTCTGATCATCTTGGTATTGAAAAAATAAGCAATCAAAAACCAAATTCCTACACCTCCTAAAACAAAAGGAATGGTAATAATAAAGTTTTTATTAACTTCACTTAAATTGTCTTTACCAATAGCAAAAAAGAAAAAGGCATACACGCCCACCAATATTAAAAGCGGGAAAGATGCCAAAAGTAATGTTGACCTAAAGTTATTTCTTCTAATTTGAGTTTGAAGACCTATGTACTTCATATCTGTTCAAAATTTTAGAATTTAATCTCTGGTGCTTTGTCCATTGTTTGACGTTCTTCATAGTTCAATTCAAACATTGGTTCTTTCACGTACTTCTTAAATCCAGCAACAATATTGCTTGGAAACTGCTCGATACCATTGTTGTACTCTCTAGTTGCAGAATTGAAATATCTTCTCACAGAAGAAAGTTTGTTTTCAATATCTCCAATTTCAGTTTGCAAATGCATGAAATTGGTATTTGCTTTTAAATCTGGATACGCTTCAATTTGCATATTAAAGCCCGACATAGCAGCAGCCAGCTGACCTTCAGCAGCAATTTTTTCAGAGATAGACCCTGCAGACATACACTTGCTTCTTGCTTCAGTAACTTTAATCAAGACTTCACTTTCGTGATTCATATAACCTTTTACTGCTCCCAAAAGTTGAGGGATTAAATCGTAACGTTGCTTCAATTGTACATCAATGTCAGCAAAAGCATTTTCTCGGTTGTTTTTCAAAGCAACTAAACGGTTGTTGATAGAAATAAACCAAATGATAATGAGTAAAACAACTCCACCTGTTATTAATAAAGGAATCATAATTTTTATTTTTTATAATTAGTATGATAAAGGTAAAAATTTATTTAAATTAATAATCATTATTAATGCTTATTTAATACGAATTGTCTTTTAAGGTAACTCTTTTAACAAAAATTATGTGCTATTTTTGTTTTTAGAATGTCTTCTTTACCCAATCAAACAAAATTCAACCTATTCAAAGGAATGTGGTTTTATCACAAGGATGCTTCTTGTGAGATACATATTTATATGTCTGTATTGGGTAAGCAAACGGTTTATTTTAATAGAAAAGTGGTGAGTTCAGCATTTTCTTTAAAAATGAAAACACAACATGATTTTAATGACGGTATTGAACAGTACTCTGTAATTTCCGAACCATCAAACAAAGCGATGACAGCATTTGAGACTACTATTAGAAAAAACAAAGTCATTATAAAATCTTTCTCAACACATTATAATTTTGATTGGAAAAGAATCCTTTCTCTATTCGTTGCTATTTTTGGAGTAAATGTATTTGTTGAGTATTTCAGTTTACCTGACTGGACAAGATGGGCAGGAGGCGTATTGGTAATATTGGTAGTAATCATTTATTTTTCAAAAACTTTGATTACAATAAAAGAACTAGAAAATCCTATTACTTATGACGATATTGCTTAAGTTGGTTATTATCTAGATAATAGACTTTAGTTTTTACAAAGTCCTATTTCTTATGTACAATTCAAAGGCTTAGATTGAAACCATCCTACATCAATTAATCATGTCTTTCTCCTCGTAAAACCTTAAAAGCGTGCAAAACTTGAGGAAAAAGGGCGTCCATTGTTTCTTTAGCACCATTGGTAGATCCTGGCATTGTCAAAATCAACATCCCTCCAATGGTTCCAGCAACACTTCTAGAAAGCATTGCATAAGGCATTCTCTGCTGCCCATAGTTTCTTGCCGCTTCGGTAATTCCTGGTATTTCTCTTTCTAGCAATGGCAAAATCGTATCGGGTGTCACATCTCTAACAGAGAGTCCAGTTCCTCCTGTAAAAATCAATAATTGTATTCCTGCATTTTTGTGATAGGACACTTGGTTTTCGATAGCATTGGGTTCATCAGGAATGATTTCATAACCCACATTTTGCAATCCCAATGAAATTAATTTTTCTTGAATCACCAAACCGGCTTTATCTGTTTTAATTCCTTTTGAAATAGTGTCCGAACAAACAACAACAGCGGCTCTTATATCTTTAGCAAAAGCATCTTTATAATCTGATTTTCCTCCTTTTTTACTAAGTAGTTTGATGTTGCAAATTTCGATTTCCTTGTCAATTGGTTTGAGCATGTCATAAATATTGAGTGCTACAACACTTGCGCCATGCATTGCTTCTACTTCCACCCCAGTTTTGTATATGGTTTTGACCAAAACTTTGATGATAATCTCCAAATTATTAATTTCAAATGCTATTGAAGTGGCTTCTATGGGCATAGGATGACAATCAGGAAGGAGTTCTGCGGTTTTCTTTACCGCTAATAGACCTGCCGCTTTAGACATAGCGAAAACATTTCCTTTGGGTACTGTATCAGAAATAATAGCCTCAATAGTATTTGCTGACCCTACCTTCACAATTGCTTGTGCCTCAGCAATTCTTAAAGTTGTATTTTTATGTGTAATGTCTATCATCTTTGTGAAATGAAAATTCAATTGGTAAATATACAAGTTTTAGTCAAATTAGGGTTGCGAATATATTTTACCAAACTGATGAATGAAAATTGATAAAATAAAATACTTGTAAAATGTTAAAAATTGCTAATATTGTACTCTACTTATAAACCCAAAATAACTATGAAACTTTTATTTATTTCACTAATATTATTAGTATTTTCTCTTTCGGGACTGAATGTTTCAGCTCAAGTAACCCAAACTGTAAGAGGAACTGTAGTAGATAATGAATCTAAATTTCCGCTTCCGGGTGTTTCGGTTTTGTTGATTAGCGACACCACCAAAACAATTGGAGCAGCAACAGCAGTAAACGGACAGTTCAAATTAGAAGGTGTGCCATTGGGACGTCAGCAAATCAAAATTTCTTATATTGGATACAACACACAAGTCGTGACAGTTCAAGTAATTTCTGGAAAGGAAAACGTTTTAAACATCGAAATCGAAGAGTCAAGTGAATTGATGCAAGAGTTTAAAGTAGTAGCCAATGAAAACAAAGAAGTGAACAACGAAATGGCTATTGTAAGTGCACAACAGTTTTCAGTAGAAGAAACCGAAAGATATGCTGGAAGTAGGGGGGACCCAGCCCGAATGGCATCTAACTTTGCTGGAATTCAAGGAAATGATGATAGTAGAAATGATATTGTGATTAGAGGAAACTCTCCACTTGGAGTTGTGTATAGAATTGAAGGGGTAGATATTCCTAACCCTAGTCATTTTGCCATTACTGGAAGTAGCGGTGGACCAACAAGTATGTTGAATAACAAATTATTAGCCAACAGTGATTTTTTCACTGGAGCTTTTCCTGCAGAATATGGCAATAGTGTGTCTGGTATTTTTGATTTGAGATTAAGAAACGGAAACAATCAAACTAGAGAGCATCAAATACAGTTTGGTGTTTTGGGAGCAGAAATTTTAGCCGAAGGACCTTTTAAAAAAGGTAAAAATGCATCTTACTTATTAATTTATAGATATTCAACACTAAAAATGTTCCAAGCTATGGGTATTGATATCGGAACTACAGCTGTTCCTCAATACCAAGATTTATCTTTCAAAATGAACTTTCCATTGAAAGATGGAAGTAACATCGCCCTTTGGGGAATTGGAGGAAACAGCAAAATAGACATCATGGTAAGTACTCAAAAAGATACTTCTATTGTTGACTTATATGGAGAGAACGATAGAGATCAGTATTTTAGAACCGCAATGGCTGTTGGAGGTATTACCTACTCGAAAGCTTTCAATGAAGATACCTATTTTAAAAGTACGGTTTCAGGCTCTAGAGATATGCAACGCTCTACTCATAATTTAGTGAATAGAAGCATTGTAAACGGTCAATTTGAAGTTGATGATGATGGGATTTATAATCTTATGGATTACTTTTATGAAAATTACAGAATCTCAAACTCTTCAAGTTTGAACAGAAAGTTTGGAAAAAAGAATGTACTAAAAGTAGGTTATAATATCGATTATTTTATCGCTTCTTACCAAGATAGTATATTGAAAAATGATACCATAAGAAACGATTACAGAGTAAGGTGGAATACTCAAGAAAACTTCGTTTTAGCACAGGGATATGTTCAGTGGAAACATAAATTTTCTGACAAGTTAGTAATGACTACTGGACTTCACGCACAACATTTATCCTTAAGTAATGCTACTTCACTTTTTGAACCAAGATTTGGTATCAAATATACTATCAATCCTAAAAGTGATATCGCATTTGGTGCTGGTCGTCACAGCCAAGCACAACCCTATTACAACCACTTTTATTTGAGAGAGGGCGCAACAGTTCCTCATAATTTGAACATGGGATTCACATTTAGCAATCACCTTGTTTTGAGTTATTCAAGGAGATGGAGCAAAAAAATAGGAACTAAGATAGAAACCTATTACCAAAATTTGACAAACATTCCAGTAGAACAAAGTCCATCTGCATTCTCTCTAATCAATCAAGGAAGTGGATTTGCAAGATTTTTTCCAGATTCTGTTTTGGTTAATGAAGGAACAGGATATAATTTCGGAGTTGAGTTTACAGTAGAAAAATATTTTAGTGATGGATGGCACGCAATGTTGACTGGAGCTGTATTTGAATCTAAATATAAAGGAAGTGACGGAATAGAAAGAAATACGGATTACAATGGAAACTTTGCAGCTAATTTATTAGTTGGAAAAGAATTTAAGTTCAATGACAAACATTCACTTCTAATTGGTGGTAAAGTAACAGTTGCAGGAGGAAAAAGATATGGATTGATTGATACTCTAAGAACTCAAGTTCAAAGAGAAATTGTTTTTCAAGATAAGCAATATAACGAATTCCAATTTCAAAATTATTTCAGAACTGATATCAAATTTACCTACAGAATTAATGCTAAAAAAGTAACTCATGAAATATCTTTGGATATTGTAAATGTTACTGATAGACAAAATATTCTTGGAATTACATATGTTCCTTTGGATGGAACAGGGGTTGATCCTTTTAGAGAAAACTATCAACTTGGATTTTTACCTATATTCTTCTATAGGGTTGATTTTTAGGTGCTAAAAATTCATTCTAAAAGACTTTTAGTAGACAAAGTCTGTTACCGTTGGTAACAAAACTTTCCTTTTATTCATTTTATTTTGTAATATTGAACTATTAAATCTAAATAAAATGATTAACGCAATTTTCATCAATAAGACTAAAGCCTTTATTTTGAGTGGTCTAGTAGGGTTCTCTGGGTTGATTTCTGCTCAAAACCAAGAATTACCTATTGGATTAACACCTCAAGAAAAAAGTATATTAGAAACTGGTTCACATCAGTTTACTTCACAAAATAAAGGAATTACAACTCCTCCCACCGGTCCATTAAGAACAATGGCAGAATGGGAGGAAATTCAAACATTAGTTATTACTTGGACAGGTTTTCAATCTATTTTGGCCCAAATTGTAGATCATGCTCAAGAAGAGTGCGAAGTCTTAATCAGTTGTTCAGATTCTAATGCTGTAAAAACATATCTTACTGGTCAAGGGGTACCACATACTAATGTAAGTTTTATTCAAGTTCCATTCAATAGTATTTGGGTGAGAGATTACGGATCACATACCGTATATAAGAATGATGTAGAAGATTTGTACATGGTAGATTGGATTTACAATAGACCCAGACCTTCTGACGATGCCATGCCAGACGCACAAGGATTATTCAAAAACTTACCTGTTTATTCTACATCTCAAGCGCCATACGATTTAGTAAATACTGGAGGAAATTGGATGGTTGACGGAGCAGGTACTGCTTTTGCCTCAGATTTGATAATCGAAGAAAATGAAGTTGGTAACCCTTATGGAGTTACTGCCAAAACAGAAGCTCAAATAGATCAAATTGTAGAAGATTTTATGGGAATTGATAGATACATCAAAATGGTTTCACTTCCCTATGATGATATTCATCATATTGATATGCACATGAAGTTACTGGATGAAGAAACACTTCTAGTAGGAGAGTATCCTGATGGAATTTCAGACGGGCCTCAAATTGAAGCGAATATTCAATATGTTTTGAGTACATACAATTCAGTATATGGAACTCCTTATAAAGTCATTAGAATACCTATGCCACCTAATGCTTCTGGAACGTCTTATCCAGGACAGCCGTTTGGAAATGCTTATTACAGAACTTATGCAAACAATGTATTTGTCAACAAAACGGTGATTGTACCTAGTTACAGAGAAGATTATGATACCATTGCTCAAAGAATATTATCTGAGTCCTTACCTGGATACAATATACAATACATTGATGTTGATGATCAAGGGGCTAATTTAATTTCTAATGGAGGAGCCATTCATTGTATTACAAATGCAATTGGTGTTTCTAATCCTTTACTTATAAGACACCAATCTTTAGTCGATACCTATGATGAAACCAATCCTTATGAAGTAAATGCTTTTATCAAGCATGCTAGTGGCATCCAAAATGCAACTTTATTTTATAGTATCAACGATGGTGTAAGTTATGCTTCAGTTGCAATGACTGCTTCAGGTAATGATTTTTTTAATGCATCTATTCCTGCACAATTAGCAGGAACAGAGATTCTTTATTATATTCATGCAACTGCTAATAGCGGAAAAGAGCAAGTAAGACCTATTGTAGCACCTGATGGATATTTTCATTTCAAAGTTCTAGAAAATAGTACTGTTGGAATAGAAGAAATAAATCAAAATGCAAACGTCAATATATTTCCTAACCCTGCAAAAGCAATTACTTGTGTAGATATAACTCCTTATACAAAGGAAAAAATCAAAGTAACCATGCAAAACTTGTTAGGACAAACCTCTGAAATTTTGTTTGAAGGGGAAGTTACTGGAAATAACAAAAAGGTGTTTTTTGATGCTAAAAATTATCCCGCTGGAACTTACATCATCTCTGTTTCATCATCTAGCGGAGTAATAGTTGAGAAAGTTTTGGTGCATTAATTTTTTATAAAACACCTAAAACCTTTGCTGTAAAAGCCCCAATATTAGTTACTTCATTGTTGGCTTTTTTTACTTGTATCATGTACAATTGGCTTTTAATCCATGCGGGAGCATGAAGTTGAAGGGCTTTTTCTGCTTGATCTTTTCTGAGTCCAAATTTATTTACTAAACGCTCAAACATTTCTGTATCTTCATCTTTAAAGTCAAATTGCACTTGATAAGGAGTGTGAACAATGTGAAATTCTAATTTTGTGAATTTTCGTCCTGTTTTGATGGGTTTGTACTCAAACTTGATATCAGTAAGTTTATTAATTTCTTTGTGAGCTATTTTTAGAACATATTTGTCAAAAGCAGACCATTTTTCATATTGTTCTATCTTCTTTTTGGGGTCATAAAGGCTCAATCTCTCTTTTAACTCTAATACACTCAACCTTAAAATTCCAGTATTTTTGAATTGGCTAAGCATTTCATACATTCTTTTGGAAAATTTTGATTTAAGAATAAGTGCTAGTTCTAGTTGATAGGTAGTAAAGTTTTGTTTTAATTCGAAAAGGTAGGGACGCAATTTAGGTTCTATTCCTAATTCAATGATTCCATGACCTTTGATATATTCTGCAGAACTTACAAGCGTAGTTTGAAGAATATTTCCATTATCCTTATGAATAGTAATTATTTTTGACATCATTCTCTCAATAGCATTTTTATAGTCAACATAACTATTGTCAACGCCAGTCTTTTGAGCCAATTCATTAACAGAAATAAAATAGTATTTCTCAGGTTCGTCTCCTTTTCTAATTTGAGACATCATCATGTACATTATGTTTTTCTCCAAAGGAGAAAAATCATAGTTTGCTTCTGTTATCGCATTATTTTGAAAAATCGTCTTTAACTCTCCCATGCCACAAAGATAGTTAAAGGATAGAATCGTTTTTAAATCTATCCTTTCTTTTCTCAATTTTGTTTTCGACATTGTTTTTCTATCCTTTTAAGTTAAAATTGCGCAAACTCAATAATAGCAAGGAAATATATTGACACTTAAATCTTTCTAGGATTTTCTATCCTTTTTACATATATGTTTGTTTTACTGTATATTATGCAAATATAAACACAAGGAAAATTGTTAAGAACTCTATTCTACATTTTCGAGGTTTTGCTATCCTTTCATTACAAAATGGACTAGAACACTTTATTTTCTCGAGGATTCTCTATCCTTTAGAAGAATATAAACAGCACTTAAACGGAAATATTACTATGTTTTTCTATCCTTTTTAATCTAGATATTCAAAAATTGATTTATCAAAAAGATAGAAATTCCTCGTATCTATTTTTTTATTTGAAATTAAGTTAGTAAGGATTTTTCTAGGATTTACTATCCTTAGATGCTTATATGTGACTGTATTGCAAGCATTTGATATGTTTAGAGTTAATTATTGAATAAGTTAAACCCAAACTTTTCAAATGGATTTTTGATATCTTACGATGATTTACTATCCTTTTGGAAAAAATCCAACAAACGTTATGTTTTGTATAGTCCTGAATTTATGCACTTTATGTTGTACAACCTCTTAAATACTAGTTCTAATGGATAGTCTATCCTTTTCTTCTATCCTTTCACGAGGAATTACTACCCCTTTCACGAGGTTATACTATCCTATAACTATTATTTACTATCCTTTGAACTATGGATTACTATGCCGTAAACTATGATTAACTATCCTTAAGGGCCTCTGAGACCTTTGATAACGGGGCTTTACAAAACCTATAAATAAAAAGTAAATATAAAAATAATTACAATGTTGTATTGTCCCTCGCATTTCCGATTATTATTTAGGATGGTAAAAGAAAAATTCACAATTCGAAAATCAAAACAAAGAAAACAAAAAAACAAAGAGGGAAGGCCATGTTACATAAAAATAAATTCCGCAAACTAGGTTTTTCTATCCTTTAAAAGTGTACTCCAAATCTAAAGTGTTGTAAAACACATATATACAATAAATAAATGTCATTATAAAATTCAATACAACCGTTTATAAAAACTTTTGTTAATTTTGCATCAAGCTAAAAGGATAGATTTTCCAAGTATTAAGAGAATTATATAAGTATTTCAAGATATAATAAGGAATACGTATAATATAAAATGAAGAAAAAACAACTTCAAATATTCGCAACAAACTAAATTGGAGTTTGACGGACAGTTCGCATCGTGGTCTTTAAAAGTCCAAAAAATAACTGAGTTATTACAAAATCAAAACTTATCCCCGTAAATGAAAGATAATTGGAGAAAAGAATTACACTATTATCAGGATCTTTTAAGAAAATATCATGAGTAAAAATATCTCCTATAAGATATAAGCACAATAAAAATCAAAATATCTAGTTTATTTTACATACATTTGAATAAAACCATCGCTTATGAAAAATCATCTCATTTCTTCTTTTAGCCTTTTTTTTGGAATTTTATTTATTTTCTCAGGTTGTGTAAAAAACAAAGGAACGATTACAATGACATATAACAAAGCTACTGCAGTTTATGGAGATATTGATTCTTTGAGAAATATTCCTTTGAAAGGAGAAACAAGAAACATTGAAAACACAGGAAAGATTTTTGTTGGTGAAAACTTTTTACTTATTGGTGAAAAAGATCAAGGAATTCATATATTTGATAACAGTAACACAAACGCTCCTATTTCAGTTGGATTCATAAATCTCCCATACACTGAAGAATTTTATGTAGAAGGAGATATTCTTTATGCTGAGTCACACTATGATTTTTTAAAAATTAATATCGCTGATATTTATAACCCTAAACTTATCTCAAGAGTAGAATATGCTTTTGGAGCACCGATAGAAAACGCAGAAGGTGAAGTTCTTCTTGGTTTTACTTATGAGGTTACTACAGAAAATTTTAGATTAAACAGTCCAGAAGCTTTAGCTCTTTCTGAATCAAGTTACCTGTATTACAATTATATGAATGAGTTAATTCCAATTTCCTCAGTACCTTCATCGTTTACTGGGAGCGGGAATGACATTAAAGGGACATTGAATAAAATAGCGGTCAATAATAATTTTATCTATGTAATAGGAAATTCTACAATCTATACCTTTAGAGATGATATTTCAACCCTAACATATATTGGAGAAAATGAGATAGGAAATGAAATGGAAACCATCTATTATGAAAATAATAAATTATTTATTGGAACGAGATTTTCTATGATTGTTGCATCAATATCAAATCCCTCTAACCCAACATATATTTCTGAGTATAATCATCCAACATCTTGTGACCCTGTTTATCCCAATGGAAATTATGCATATGTTACATTAAGAACAGCAGACTTTTCTGGATGTGCAGGAGATGTAAATACATTAGTTGTACTTGATATATCAAACGTTAATAATCCAACTGAAATTGATCAGATAACTATGGATAGTCCTTATGGTATGGCATTAATAGGAGATAAATTATTTGTTGGCGAAGGTGTTAATGGTATAAAGATATTGGATGCAACAAATCCAGCTACACTTAATCTTTTGTCTAGCAATACTTCTGTTCTAGCATATGATGTACTTGCACACCCTACATTAAATAACGTTATCCTAACGACAGGCGACTTAGGATTACAACAGTATTTAATAGACTATAGTGATTATTCAATGCAATTAATAAGCACCATTAATTACTAAAATATAAAAATTGAGATTTATTTTTCTTTTTTATCTATTGACTAGCCTCTCTGGTTATACCCAAAATATGAGTAAACCTCAAGAGAAGGGTGCTATTTTCAAATTGTATGATGGTACAATTGCTGTTGGTAAACTACTATCATTTAATGAATCCACGTATAAATTAAAAATAATTACTGGAGATACTTTAACAATAGACCCTTTTATTACCACAAAGATATATTTGCCTGAGGAAATCAACCTATATGGAAAAGGAAGATACTCTTACAAAAAAGGTTTAAAAGGAAGTTTTGCAATTGGTGTTTCACCTGAACATTCTAATTTTGATTTTAGTGGCTCTTACATACTTAACAGCAAGTTTTCTTTTGGAGGCGGTTTTGGATTTCACAACAATTCGTTTTCTATTCAAACTGTTTCAAGTGCTCATTGGGGTAATATATTTTCCAGAACCTATTTTGTAAATGGACAGTTTTTTTTTACAAATAGAGCACAAAGAATATATGCCACAGGAAAATTAGGTTACTCAGATCATAGAGAAACAAGACAATTACCAATACTTTCAGACGGAATAGTTTTAGAAGGTGGAGTTGGTCTTGAATTTTCATCTAAAAACAAGGTAAAATACTTTATTGAATTATCACAATATACCTCAAACGCAAAAGGAGCATTAGTAAGCAATGATGTCAATGCTTTAAGTGATATAGAATTTGATATTTGGTTTCACCGTATTGTATTTACAATGGGAATTCAAATAGGCAAATAAGTGTCTAATAAATAAAATAAAAATTATAACTTAGTCACACGTTTGTATAATGTAAAAAAACGCTAAAAATGAAATTAATTAAAATAAGTATATTTATTCTGTTATCTGTAGCATTAGTATTTTGTAAACCAGATAGCAACAACGATGAAGTAAAATCGAATTCTAATATAATAACTCTTGAAGAAGACACATTATACCAAGACATAGATAATCCTCAAGAAATGTTAAAAGAAGCTTATCAGTTATTTAAAGAAGGTAACGACTCTGCATCTATAGAAATTGCCAATAAAGTATTAGAATTTGGTTATAAAACTAATAATGACACCTTAATAGGTGGAGCATTGGCATCGCTTTGCAGAAACTCTCAAAGAAGTCTTGATACAATTCGATTGGCAGAATTAAGTGAGGCACTTTCAAAATTAGCAATAGAATCAGGAAATCAAAAGTGGATGATGATTAGAGCCCATATGAATGCCGAAATGTGGAGATTAATAGGCAATATGGATAGAGCTGAAGAATACTATAATGAAAGTATGGACATAAGTTTTGATATCAATTCAATGGGCATGTACACTATAGATCATTTCAACAAATCTTTTGTCTCAACAGCAAAAGGAGATTTTAAAGAAGCACGTAGATTGATAAAAAAGTATTATGCTTTAAAAGAAGAATTTGAGCCTGGATCTGAAGATGCTTATGGTCTAATCGCGCTATCTTATTTATTAGAACAAGAGAAAAATTATGTTGGAGCTCTGGAAGTCGCTTCGGTATCTCGTAGATTATTTCAAGAGCAAAATCTCTTTCCAGAACCACCAGACGAGAAACCATTAATAATGGTAGAAGATAAAGTGAAAGAGGTTTTAGAAACTAGCATATACGAAGCAACATTAGCAAAATCAAAAAACGAGACGGTAAGTTCTCTATTATCAAAGTATTTATAATAACATTTAATCTATACGATAGTTATTATTTGATATGACTTATATTTAACATAAGATAAGTTATAGGATTTGTAAGTTGTTGTATTCATCCTTACAAAATTTAAATATTTATATAAAAATATAAAAGTAAAAATATATAAAAGTCTAATATTGAATAACTGAATTATTTTCTTAAAGTATTTCATCTCAAATTCATAATTCTTATATACATTTGCAAGGCATGATTGAAGAATTTGATTTAAGAAGCGAAGGGGATGAACAATCTGACAAAGAGATTGACAAAGTCCTGCGTCCTAAATTATTAGATGATTTTGCGGGACAAAAAAAAGTCGTAAATAATCTCAAAGTATTTATTGATGCTGCAAAATTACGTTCAGAAACACTAGATCACGTTCTCCTTCATGGACCTCCTGGACTTGGGAAAACAACACTTTCAAATATTATTGCCAACGAATTAGGAGTTGGATTTAAAGTTACCTCAGGACCTGTATTGGACAAACCAGGTGATTTAGCTGGATTGTTGACCAACTTAGAAGAGGGAGATGTCCTTTTTATTGACGAAATACATCGTTTGAGTCCCGTAATAGAAGAATACTTGTATTCTGCAATGGAAGACTATAAAATAGATATTCTCATTGATACTGGGCCCAATGCACGTACTGTTCAAATCAATCTTAATCCATTTACTTTGATTGGAGCCACAACACGCTCTGGAATGCTTACCTCTCCTTTGAGAGCAAGGTTTGGTATATCTAGCAGATTAGAATATTACGATACGAAAACACTTACTGATATTGTTGAACGTTCATCTGGAATTCTCAATATTCCAATAGAATATGAAGCAGCCTATAAAATTGCTTCAAGAAGTAGAGGAACGCCAAGAATTGCTAACGCATTACTGAGAAGAGTAAGAGATTTTGCTCAAATTAAAGGCGATGGAACCATTACTCCAGATATTACCGAGTTCGGATTAGAAGCCTTAAATGTTGATCAACATGGATTGGACGAAATGGATAATAAAATACTAAGTGTTTTAATTGATAAATTTAAAGGAGGACCAGTTGGCTTGACCACAATTGCAACAGCTGTAGGAGAACAAGCAGGAACTATTGAAGAAGTATACGAACCCTTTTTGATTCAAGAAGGATACCTAATGAGAACGCCTAGAGGCAGAAAAGCAACCGAATTGGCATACAAGCATTTAAATCGTAAATACGGCTTTAATCAAGGAGAACTATTTTAAAAAGATATTTGCCTTATTCATTAACCAATTCATTTTACGTAGTTATACGTAAAATATATTTCTGTAATTGTCTAATTTTGTGAAAAACTTAAAAAATGAAAAAACAGAATATTATATACGTTCTCTTTTTATTTGCCTTATTTTCTATTCAAAATACATTATTTTCTCAAGATAACGAAACTGTTTTTATCAAAGGTTTTAACATAAAAACGATAAAAGATAGTAAGGACAGTTCATATAAAATTTTGATGAACTATAATAACCAAAATGATACGTTACTAATTGCAGATGACATTATTTTCATAGAAAATAGAAACGACTACAATCGTCAAGTTTTTTTTGTATATAAAACAGATGGATTATTTGGAGTTTTTAATAAAAACATTCAAATACCTCCAATATATGATAAAATTGAAATTGCTCAGGTTGAATCTGATTTTTTGATTCTCAAAATAGGCGACAAAATGAATCTACTTGATATGATTGAAGGAATTCTTTCCAAAGCGACATTCAACTATGACAAAGATTTCAAGATATATAAAGATAATTATTTTCCAAGTTATTATTTAAATAAGAATGAAAAGTATATTGGCTTTGATGGAAGAATTTATAGTGGGATTAATCAATATTTTATCGTAGAAGGTGAGAAAAAAAACTTTTACCTTGTTAATGAATATGCTGATATTGAAGAAAAAGATAGAAAATCCTCGCAAACATTTTCTGAGATTTACGAGACTGAATTTGCCAATGTTTTTATTACAAAAGGAGACGATAAAAAGTTTGGGATTATTAATCATCAGTTAGACACTTTAGTTCCATTTGTCTATACAGAAATTGAGGAATATTTTCCAGATTATAATATGTTTCCATTTGACTATTTATTCAAAGTTTATGATGGTAAAAAAGTAGGAATGTATAGTTTACATAGGGGAGTGCTTATTGAGCCAGTTTATAATGATATCGACCAATATTATGAAGATGAATTTTTAATGGAATATTTTAAAATATCAAATAAAAAGAATGTAGGAATTGCAGATGCAAATGGAAAAGTAATTTTACCTGCAGAATATAAGCACATTAGAACACTCAATAACGACTATGGTATATTTGACTATTTAATAGAAGTAAAAGACAAAAAAAACAAATTAGGAGTTTACACATTAAAAGGAAAAGAAATTCTCCCCCCTATTTATGACGCTTTTGATGAATTTATTGAAATGTATTTTTTAGAATCAACTGAGTTTTTATATAAGTTATATCAAAACAAAAAAGAAGGTGTTTTTTCAACTAAAAAAGGATTACTTATTCCTTCTAAATATGATTACATAACCGATTTTTATGAGACAGATTATAATACATATAATGTTTTTATAACACAAATAGATAAAAATCTTTTCGGACTATACGATTACCATGGTAATGAACTTTTTCCTTGCGAATTTGATTCATTTCAATTCTATCCAGAGTATGCATTAGAAAAGGACACGCTTATTATTTATACCCAAAAAGAAGGCAAATACTATGTTAATGTAAATTATATTCTTGAAAGTACATTGGCGCAAACATTTTCTTATGATAATTACTATAATTACATTAATGGTTACAATGGTATTAAGATTAAAGGTGATAAGTATGAAAAATATAACCTTAAAACAAGCCAATTAATTGGAACTTACCAAAAAACAGATACCATAACATTTGAAGGACATAGTTTTGATATGGTATTATTAGATGGAAAATTTGGTGCTATGAGCAAAGAAGGTGTTATAACAGTTCCACCTACTTATGACGAAGGATTTTTTATGGAGGAAAGATCAGATATGTTTATTGGTTATGAAAATGGTATTAAATATTATGTTTACTGTGAAACTAACGAAAGATATACAGAAGATGAGTGGTAGTTCTAAAACAAAACTATTTTCATCCTTTTTTCTTGATTAGCGGTTTAATTTCCTATTGTTAAATAAAAAAGATATAAACTAAACAATTTATTTGTTTCTTTGTTAGAGTGATGTATTAGAAAAGTTATATGTCAAGTTATTCAATCAAAGATTTAGAAATATTATCAGGTGTCAAGGCTCATACCATAAGAATATGGGAGCAAAGATATAATTTGCTTATCCCAGACAGAACGGAGACAAATATCAGAACTTATGATGATGAGCAACTCAAAAAATTATTAAGAGCAAATGTGCTATATAATAACGGCTACAAAATTAGCAAAATAGCTGCATTTAGTGATCAGCAACTCATCAAGGAATTAGAAGGATTAAAAGTAAGTACAAATTCTGTTGAAGTAGTCCTTGAGTCTCTCACAATAGCAATGATTGAGATGAATGAATCACAATTTGATAGTATTTTAAAAAGTAAAATCAAAGAACATGGGATTGACTATGTTATGCAAACCTATATATATCCTTTTTTTGAAAGAATAGGCGTGTTGTGGCTTACCAATGTTATTCAACCTGCACAGGAGCACTTTATTTCCAATTTATTAAGACAAAAAATTATTACTGCAATTAATGAAATCGGACCTTGTGAAAAAGAGAATGCTCCTATTTGTTTTGCATACCTCCATGAAGAAGAAATGCACGAATTAGGATTATTGTATTATACTTATCATCTTAAATTGAGTGGTTATAATGTTGTTTATCTTGGACAAATGCTTCCTTATGAAGATTTATTAAAATCCAAAAAAGTACATCAACCTGACGTTATTCTTACCTCCTTTGTAAAACCCATGGACGAACAATGGTTTGATGAATATGTTCAAAAACTATTGAATGACTTTCCAGAAACTAAAATATTTGCCTGTGGTTATTTTGCATCAAAAATTTCTATCGAAAACAAGAACTTGTTTAAAATACCGAGTGTCAACTATTTACGAGAGCTGGTTTCCTAATAAACAATTTTGTTTAACAATATTTATGAAATATTAAACAAAAATACTTGTCGTGTAAAATATTTTGTTTAACTTTGTGCCATAAACATTAAACAAAATTGTTATGACGGTTTTAGAATTTAATTATCAAGTTAGTACTTTTCAGGAAAAACTAACTAACTTCGCGCTCAGTCTTACTAATGATAGAGAAGATGCAAAAGACCTTTTTCAAGAAACAGTTCTTAAAGCATTGAAGTATAGAGATAAATTTGTTTCGCAAACAAACCTTAAAGCATGGCTTTATACTATTATGCGAAATACTTTCATCAATGATTACAGAAGAAAGAAGATGCAGCAAACCATGCTAGATCATTCACCGAATGAGTATGTGATGAACAGTGTGCCAGCGTATACAGAATCTCCTTCCTCTGAATTAGCGACCAAAGAAATTCAAAACGTCATCTATGAATTAGAAGATGAGTATAGAATTCCTTTTATGAAATATGTGGAAGGTTTCAAGTACAAAGAAATTTCTGACGAACTGAATCTTCCTATTGGAACAGTAAAAAGTAGAATTTTTATTGCTAGAAAAAAATTAATGTCTCAATTAGAGGATTTTAGATAGTAAAATGCAAAAAAAAGTAAATATAATTGGTGCGGGTTATTCAGGTCTTGCAGCAGCATGTTATCTTGCAAAAGATGGTGTTGATGTAACGATATTCGAAAAAAATGAATCCATTGGAGGCAGAAGCCGACAGTTTGAGCAAGATGGTTTTGTATTCGATATGGGACCTTCTTGGTATTGGATGCCAGACGTTTTTGACACCTTTTTTGCAGATTTTGGAAAGAAAACTTCCGATTATTATCATTTACATAGATTGTCTCCGTCCTATAGAGTGGTTTTTGGAGAAAACGATTTAGTTGATTTACCATCCAGTTTGGATGAATTGTATGAAACTTTCGAAAGGATAGAAAAAGGTAGTGCGGCAAAACTTAAAATATTTCTAGACGAAGCCAGTTATAAATATGATGTTGGTATCAATGAATTTGTTCAAAAACCGAGTAAATCAATTATGGAATTTGCAAGTCTAAAAGTATTGAAAGGGGCTTTAAGACTTCAGTTATTCAAATCATTTTCTAAATACGTTAGGCAATATTTCAAGAATCCAAAATTGATTCAAATATTAGAATTTCCTGTCTTGTTTTTGGGTGCAAAACCACAAAATATTCCTGCACTTTACAGTTTAATGAATTATGCTGATATAGTAGGTGGAACATGGTATCCTATGGGCGGAATGTTTAAAGTGATAGAAGCGATGAATGCCTTAGCTTTAGAGTTAGGCGTTAAAATTAAAACAAATCATGCTGTAGAAGAGATTGTCATTGAAAACGGCATTACCAAAGGTCTCAAATCAAAAGGGAATTTCTATCCTTCAGATTCAGTGCTAGCCTCTGCAGATTATCATTTTGTGGAGCAAAACTTAATACCAAAAGAATATAGAAAATACGATGAAGCTTATTGGGATAAAAGAGTAATGGCGCCTTCAAGTTTGCTTTTTTATCTAGGTATAGACAAAAAACTGAAGAATTTATTGCACCACAACTTGTTTTTTGATAGAGACTTCGACCAACATGCGGTAGAAATATACGATACTCCAGAATGGCCATCAGACCCTCTTTTTTATGCTTGTGTTCCAAGTATCACGGACGCTGCTGTTGCTCCAGAAGGCAAAGAAAATCTATTCCTTTTGATGCCAATTGCACCAGGGTTAAATGATGACGAGACTCTGCGTGAAAAATATTATCACGTGATTATGGATCGTCTTGAAAAATTGACGGATCAAGAAATTAGAAGTCACGTCATTTATAAAAAATCTTATGCTGTAAATGATTTCATTGCTGATTATAATGCTTTCAAAGGAAATGCATATGGATTAGCAAATACCTTAAAACAAACAGCTGTTTTAAAACCTGCTATGCATAATAGCAAAATTAAAAACTTATTTTTTGCAGGACAATTAACGGTACCTGGTCCAGGTGTCCCTCCTTCTTTGATTTCTGGGAAAATAGCCGCGATTGAATCTATTAAACATTTTAAAACTACTACAAAATGAAACAGTTATACGATGAAATATCCATAAAGTCGAGTGCTTTAATTACCAAAAAATACAGTACTTCTTTTTCTATTGGAATAAGGTTTTTGGATAAAAAACTTCATGATCCAATTTATGCAATCTATGGTTTTGTAAGAGTAGCAGACGAAATCGTTGATACTTTTCATGGGTATGATAAAAAAACATTACTCTCAGAATTCAGAGCGGATACTTATAAAGCCATAGCGCAAAGAATAAGTACAAATCCAGTTTTAAATGCCTATCAATGGGTTGTAAATAAGTATAATATTCCTATGGAATTGACAGATACCTTTTTGGATAGTATGGCGATGGATTTGGAAGATATTACCTACGATAAGGAAACATATGAAAAATATATTTTGGGTTCTGCTGAAGTAGTTGGTTTGATGTGTCTAAAAGTTTTCCTAGACGGAGATGATAAAAAATATCAGGAATTGAAACCTTATGCAATGAAATTGGGTTCTGCCTTTCAAAAAATTAATTTCTTGAGAGACCTCAAAGATGATTACAAGGAATTGGGAAGAACTTATTTTCCAGATACAGATTTTACTCAATTTAATGAAGAACTCAAAAAAGAATTAGAGGCAGATATTGCAGCAGATTTTTATCAAGGTTATCTAGGAATTAAACAATTACCAAAATCAGCAAGATTTGGAGTCTATGTAGCTTATATTTATTACTCTCGATTACTCAAAAAGATACAATCTACAAAAGCAACAGATATACTTGAAACAAGAATCAGAATTCCTAACAGAAAAAAGTATGCATTGTTTGTGGGGTCTTATGTGAAGCATAGACTAAATGCTATTTAGTTCGAAGTTTAGGGTTAGTTGTTTGATATTTAGATTCTCTAATCATTAAAATTAACCCCTTAACAATTAATCACTAACAACTAAAATATGAGCGTATTTGTATTAGAACAACAACAATTTATCAAGAACATTATTTTAGAAAAAGCGTGGGATTTTTTTTCATCTCCAGCCAATCTCAAAGTGATAACACCTGATTTTATGGGGTTTGATATCATTTCCAAATTACACTCTGAGAAGATGTATGCTGGACAGATAATTAGATATAAAGTAAAACCTGTTGCTGGAATTCCCATGCAATGGACTACTGAAATAACTCAGGTGAATGCACCTTATTTTTTTATTGACGAACAAAGACAAGGACCCTACAAAATGTGGCATCACCAACATCATTTTGAGGAAAAAGACGGAGGTGTTTTGATGACAGATATCATTCACTATTGGCCTCCATTTGGCTTTTTGGGCAATATTGCGAATAGTATTTTGATAAAAAAACAATTAAAAGGTATCTTTGACTATCGAAAAAAGAAAGTGGAAGAATTGTTTAATAAATAAAACCTTTGTCTTTTGAAAACCGCTATAATTGTTGGGTCTGGAATTGCAGGAATAGCTTCTTCTATAAGGTTAGCCATAAAAGGATATGAGGTAAAAGTTTTTGAAAAAAACAGTTATGCTGGTGGTAAGCTTTCTGTTTTTGAACAAGAGGGATATAGATTTGATGCTGGCCCTTCCCTATTCACTATGCCTCAATTTGTAGAAGAACTTTTCGTGCTGGCAGGAAAAAATACAAAAGATTATTTTGAGTACATCAAACACGATACTGCTTGTCATTACTTTTGGAATGACGGAACTAAATTTTTTGCACCTAGCAAATCATCAGAATTAGCAAAAAAAGCACATGAAGTTTTTGGAGTTCCAGAAGAAAGTGTGCATAAAAAACTAAAGAAAGCAGCTTTCATCAATGATAAAGTCTCAGGCTTGTTTCTAGAACAAAGTCTTCACAAAATCAATGGTTTTTTGAATAAAGAAACTTTGGTAGGCATAGCTAATATACCAAGATTAGATCTCAATAAAAGTTTACATCAGGTAAATGAAAAAGATTTTGACCACCCCAAAATCGTTCAGATATTCGACCGTTTTGCTACCTACAATGGTTCAAGTCCTTTTCAAACTCCAGGAATAATGGGTGTAATTCCTCACTATGAACATAATGTAGGGACATTCTTCCCAAAAAAAGGAATGCACAGTATTACAACAAGTTTGGTAAAATTGGCAGAGGATTTAGGCGTTGCATTTCATTATGATGAAATGGTAGAAGAAATCAATTATGCAGGAAATAAAGTGGAAGGTGTTCAAACATCAAAAGGAACTTATACAGCAGATATAGCGGTGAGCAATATGGATGTTTATTATACCTATCACAAGTTGCTTAAGAATTTCAAAATTCCACACAAAACACTCAATAGAGAACGTTCTTCGAGCGCATTAATTTTTTATTGGGGCATTCAAAAGAAATTTGAAAAATTAGATCTTCATAATATCTTTTTTGCAGATGACTACAAAGCGGAGTTTGATGCAATTTTTAAAACGAAACAAATTTTTAATGACCCAACTGTTTACATTCACATATCTTCTAAGTTGCTTCCTACAGACGCACCCGAAAATTGTGAAAATTGGTTCGTGATGATAAATACCCCACCTGTTGGAAATATTGATTGGAATCATTATGTTAAAGTTGCGCGTGAAAATATTATCAAAAAAATTAGCACCATACTTAATGAAGATATTTCAAAATTAATACAAGCAGAATCAATATTAGAGCCAAGAACTATAGAAAGCAAAACAATGTCTTATCAAGGTTCTTTATACGGTACCAGTAGTAATTCTAAATTTTCTGCTTTTTTAAGACATCCAAATTTTAGTAAAAAATTAAAAAATCTTTATTTTGTGGGAGGAAGTGCTCACCCAGGAGGAGGAATTCCTCTATGTTTATTGAGCGCAAAAATTGTAGCAGACAATGTGGAGTAAGATTAAAACATATCAATGGCATATTTCGGTATTGTTGCTGCTCATTTTTAATGGAGTAGGAATTTTTGGCGTACTTTTAAGTGAGGATCCTATTTCGTTTTTGGAACTCACACCTTTGAATTTAATCATTAGCGCTGTAATTTTGTATTACAACCATACACAATGGAGTAAATCTCAAATTTTGGTTTTGATTTCTGTGGCAATTCTAGGTTTTTTAGTCGAAGTATTGGGTGTACAAACAGGAAAAGTTTTTGGGGCTTATTTTTATGAAGAAACTTTGGGGTGGAAATTATGGGATGTTTCGCTAATCATAGGTTTAAATTGGGCTTTACTCACCTATTTTGCAGTTTATACGCTTTCGTTTAAGATTCAATCTGTTTTTTTAAAAGCCTTTCTTGCTTCAATTTTACTTGTTGGGTTGGATATTTTGATAGAACCCATAGCGATTCAATATGATTTTTGGGAATGGGAAAGTGAAACTATTCCGATTCAGAACTTCATTGCTTGGTGGTTTATTGCACTGGTTTTTAGTTTGGGAATTGCATATACTCAAAAAGAAAGCACCAACAAAATTGCACCAGTTTTGTTTTTAATACAAGTTTTATTTTTTGGAATTCTTAATTTTGCACAATGAACATTTTGATATACATATTTATAGTGATAGCCACCTTCTTCTTTATGGAATTTATGGCTTGGTTTACCCACAAATACATCATGCACGGTTTGATGTGGTATTTTCACAAAGATCACCATCAAGCAGAACCAGGTTTTTTTGAGAAAAACGATGTTTTCTTTTTGATTTTTGCCATTCCGAGCTGGCTTTGTATTATGTTGGGAATGATGAATGCTAATTATATTTCGGTTTCTATAGGAATTGGGATTGCGATTTATGGCGTATGTTATTTCTTAGTACATGATGTCTTTATTCATCAAAGATTCAAGTGGTTACGCAATACCAATAACACCTACTTTATGGCCTTGAGAAAGGCTCATAAAATTCATCATAAACATTTAGGAAAAGAAGAAGGAGAATGCTTTGGAATGTTGGTAGTACCACCTAAATACTACAAAGAAGCCTTCAAAGCACTATCTGCGAAAGCGTCTCAAAAGAAATCTTCTAAATAATGCAGTACTTATATCTCTGGTTAGATTTATTTACGTTGCTTGGTCCTTTGGCATTGAGTTTCGATAAGAAGGTCGCTTTTTACAAAAATTGGAAACCACTTTTTTGGGGAACCATCGTTATGATGGCTGTTTTTATTCCTTGGGACATCCTTTTTACAATTGAAGGAGTTTGGTCATTCAATGATGCCTATTTATGTGGTATTAGAATTTTTCATCTGCCGATAGAAGAATGGTTGTTTTTTATTGTTGTGCCTTATGCTTGTATTTTTATTTACGAATGTGTAAAGGCATATTTTAGTGATGTTCTGAAGAAAAATGGTAATGGATTTTTACTAATATTAGGTGTTTTCATCCTTATTATAGGTCTTTACAATTACGATAAGGCTTACACAGTCGTTAATTTTGTGGGTGCAGCAATTGTTATATTTATTGCGCTTTGGATTTACAAAGGGAAATCTTTAGGCTATTTTGTAATGAGTTTTCTAATCGCTTTAGTTCCTTTTTTATTGGTCAACGGAGCGCTCACAGGAACAGGAATAGAAGATCAAATCGTTTGGTACAATTCTAATGAAATTCTAAACATCAGAATTCTCACCATCCCCATCGAAGATACAATGTATTGTCTTTTTATGCTTTTGCTTACCTTTTTAGTTTATGAAAGGGTGAAAAGGAAAAAGATTTAAAAATTTGAAGCAAATTAACTTTTCAAAAATCAAAAATACTTCTCAATATCTTCTCCTTTAGTAGGAGTTTCAGATTCTAAAAGAGACTGAAGATTAATAAAATCATACAATTTTGGATCAAGTAAATGCGTTGGTGAAACATTTCTTAAGGCATTAAAAATAATAGATTTTCTGTTAGGATATTTTTCTTCCCAAGTGTTGAGCATAGCCTTTATAACTTGTCTTTGTAAGTTGGGTTGCGAACCACACAAATTACAAGGAATAATCGGATGGTTTTGTAACTTTGAGTAGGTTTCAATTTCTTCTTCTTTGCAATATGCCAAAGGTCTAATTACTACAAATTGACTATCGTCTGTAATGTATTTTGGTGGCATGGCTTCCATTTTTCCGGCAAAAAACAAATTCAAAAAGAAGGTTTCTATGATATCATCTCTGTGATGTCCCAAAGCAATTTTATTACAACCCAATTGTGCTGCCTTTTCATATAGCGTGCCTCTTCTCAATCTCGAACAAAGGCTACAAGTACTTTTTCCTTCGGGCGTTTTTTCTTTAACTATACTGTAAGTATCTCTTTCTATAATTTCAAAGTTTACTCCTTTTTCGGTAAGGTAATTGGGCAATACTTCCACGGGAAATCCAGGTTGCTTTTGATCCATATTTACCGCCACAATTTCAAAATCCAAATCACTATATTTTTCGTAATGCATTAAAATTTCAAGCATGGTATAACTGTCTTTTCCTCCCGATAGACAAACCATTACTTTGTCCCCATTTTCTATCATTTTGAAATCATCCATCGCTTGCCAAACATGGTATCGAAGTGATTTTTCTAGTTTTCTGAAATCTACAGTTGGTGTGTCTAATTTTGTTTCCATGAATTGGTTTTTTTGCTAATACTAATTTCTTTTATTTTGAAAATAAGTTTTGATAATTTCAGAACAT
>CAWUIK010000038.1:0-26851 GCA_963922585.1 uncultured Flavobacteriales bacterium
GTGCACCTACAGAATAATCAAATTTCCATGGCTTCCATTTTTCTACACCTTTTTCTTTTACAGAAATGTTTCCATAAATAGTGTGAGCACCAACACTTCCACCAGGAAGTTTAAGTCTTGTTCCAGCAGGAGCTTCGTAAGCTATACCTTCTCCACTTTTAGTAGAATCATCTGGCCAGTAAACCAATTTCATAGCTTCTGTAGAATCGTATGCTGCAATCATAACAGATAACTTAATAGAATCTCCTTGATTGATGTAACTAGCAGGAGCAAAAGCTAAAGGTTCAATTTTGTTGAAATTAAACTTAGGTGCAGATACTCTACTAGCAATATGAGTTACTGCTTTATTTTCAGCTTGTAAAATATCAGATCTTATAGCAGTAAACATTGCAATAGCAGCAACAAGTGGAGCATGATCAAATTGTTTTGCAATCCAAGGATACTCTTCACCATGGTTATCTGTTTTCTCAGGCGGTGTAAGAATACTAAAAATTTGTTTTACCAATGCAGTATCAGCAGGATTAACTGTAGTTAATGCAGCCTCTACACCTTCCATAAACTTCTTTTTAGATTCTGGATCACCTTCTTTTTCATACTTAACATCTGGTGGAATAAACTCCCACTTTTGACCTTTGTCATCAGTATAATTTGCGATAAGTGTACATAATCTGTTTCTGTAATCCAAGATACTATCAACAATATATTGTCCTTTTGGATTAGCATGACTTTCTCCAACATAAAGATTAGTTGCAGCATCGTAATCATCTTTCTTTGATAAGTGAATTAAAGGAAACAGTTGATAGTATCCTTGAGCATCCTCTTCATAATGATTTGCTGCAGGTGATTCACCTTCATGTTTAGTTCCAAAATTTTCATCAAGCGAAAACTTAATTAATTCACTAGATTGTGAAACAAAATAGTTAGTCAAACTTTTAGACCATTCTTTTACTTGAATTGCTTGAGCTTGAATCTTCTTAATGTTTTCAATATCTTCTTTTGATCCTCCAGTTGCTTGTAAACCAGCAATAGCTTGTTCAAAAGAACCATAAGCACCATCCATTGTTCCTTTGATAATAGCATTTCCAGCTTCTATTTTGTCATTAAGCGTAACGAAAGCATTAATAACCTCTTTGGAAACGTTCATTGCAAGAAGGGCCATAAGTACAAGGTACATAAGACCAATCAGTTTTTGTCTTGGGGTTTCTTTACCTCCTCCCATAATTAATAAATTTTAATAGATTAATAAATTAAATAATTTGTGAATTAATACAACTCAGTTTATTATCCATTAACATTTACGTTCATAGCACTTAACATGTTACCGTAAACAGTGTTCAATGCAGTCAAGTTTTGACTTAATGAAGCCATTGTTTCTTTGTAACGTTTAGTATCATCTAATGAAGAATGTAAATTAGTCATCAACTCGTTGATACCTCCGTACATTTGTTCAGTTGCATTCAAGTGTTCAGTTGCACCTTTCAATTGCATTTCATATACATTGTTCAAAGCTGCTAAGTTTCCAGAAACTTTAGTCATTTGCTCACCAAAGTTAGCACCTACTTCATGAGTGTTAGTTAATCCCATTAATGCAGAAGAAGCTTTTTCGTATGCTTCTGATAATGCTACTACTCTAGTTGAAGCTGATTCGATGTTTCCAACGAAAGCGTCTGTAGCAACAGTTGCTTTAGATAAATCACCTAAACCTGCTGCAGAAGAAGATAAATTTCTTAATCCGTCACCTAAACTTGCGATTAATTCAGGTTCAATTTTAGCCTCAGCCAACATATTATCTAGTTGTTCTACAACTGATAAATCACTTCCTCCATCAATCTCTTCAATTTCTTCCACCTCTGGAAGTCCGTGCATTCCATCTTGAGCATGTCCTAATGCTAGTTCTGGGTAGACCAAAGTCCAATCCACTTCTTCATGTAAAGGTTCAAATGCTGATAAAATAAAGATCACAGCTTCTACCAAAAGACCAATCAACAGATAAGGCCCAGGTATGTGATAAATTTTACAGATTGCTCCAATAATTACGATTGCTCCACCCCATCCGTATACGAACTTCATGATGTTTTTGAATCTCTTACTTGCGAAAAAACCATTTCCACTCATTTTCCTTGCTTTTTTTTAGTTAGACAATTATTATACTTGATTTTACTGATTTCATATAAAAACTTTCGATGAATTAGTTCATTCCTCCTTCATCTTTATTAGCTCCACCTCTTCCTAAATAAGTCATAACACTTCTATAACCTATATAAGATTTAGCAGAATCTTGGTATTCAAAGGTTCTTGTTCCCGTTTGAAGATAATATCCTATATCTTTCCAAGAACCACCTCTAATTACTTTTCTTTTCATAGATGGAGGATCGTGATCCAAAGCGTGGTAAGTATATTGAGGATTCAAATCGTGCGAAAACTCATATACAGATTCATCATAAGCAGTACTACACCACTCTGAAACGTTTCCTGCCATACAATACAATCCATAGTCGTTAGGATGATAAGCAGTAACCTCTACAGTATGAAAACCACCATCTTCCATATATCTACCTCTCATAGGTTTAAAGTTTCCAAGGAAACAGCCTCTTGAATTTCTTATGTAAGGACCTCCCCATGGATATGGACTTAAATCTAAACCACCTCTAGCAGCATACTCCCATTCAGCTTCTGTTGGCAATCTAAAATCTTGAACATAAGACTCCCAATTAGCACTCCTCCATGTATTCAACAATTGAGTTCTCCAAACATTGAATGCATTTGCTTGTTGCCAAGTAACACCAACTACTGGATAATTATCGTAAGCTGGATGCCAGAAATACATATTAGTCATAGGTTCATTGAAACTATAAGTGAAATCATGAATCCAACACAAAGTATCAGGATATACATTGATATATTCACGAATAATAAATCTTGATCTATCTTCATGACCTCTGATAGCATTGTTTTGCCCCTTAGAGTTTCTTTCACCAAGATTTAAATCTCTTCCTTGTTGGATAGTACCGTCTTGAGGGAAAGGTAAAAATCCATTTTGCATTTTCACTCGGTGTTCAGGATCCGATTCAGCAGCTTCGTTAGACAACTTTTTAATCAAAGGTCTTCCTTTTCTTGCAGCTTCTTGCATGTCAATCCAAAAGTATTCGAACATTAATTTTCTTGTATCGATTTCAAATCTATCATAAAACCTATCACTTTCACCTAGATACATTTCTGCTAAAAACTCAAACTGATCGTTTTCTGGATATTTCTCCCAATCTAATTTGGTTCTCCAATCCAAAATCCACTCACTTTCATCTTTTGGTTGTAATTCATCATCAAGCACCTCGATTGTCCAACCTTCAGGTCCTTGAGCATCTGCTAATATTCTTCGTGCAATAGAATCTCTCACCCAGTAAACAAACTGACGATATTCATTGTTAGAAATTTCTGTTTGATCCATATAGAAAGCCTGCACAGAAACAGTTTTTGCTCTTGTGTAATGAGCAAAAGGCACGTCTTGATCGCTTTGCCCCATAGTAAAACCTCCTGCTGGTATATACAACATACCATATAAATCGGGATGATACCAAGCCCTTCTTCCAAGAACTCCTACAAGTTCACCTCTGTTATTATCAGCGCAACTAGACACTGCAATGGTGATTATTAATAAATACAATAACTTTTTCATGCTACCCTTTTTGATTTAACTTCCTTATTTACCCGTTTTCAACTACCTTTTGTTAACAACCCGAAGGCATTCGAAATGACTTTAACGGAGCTAAATGATTTTGGTTTCAATTTTAAGAACATTTTTATAAGAATCTAGGATTCTTTGATTTCTGTACTGGTTGTGGTTTATCTATATTAAAGCAATAATTCAACATTATATCATGCGAACCATTACTATAACTTCTCAATGCGGAAGTGGTTACATCATATCCATAACCAATTCTTAACATTCCTCCTCCAACTTCTGTTTGGTACCCTAACATTGGGGCAATTGCATCTGACAATCTATAAGAAACTCCTGCCCAAATCATGTTTTTAAATAACACATTTACATTTACATCAATTTGTGTTGATGCAATATCAGTTTTAGCCAATATAGATGGTCTCAAAATAAAATCAGGATTAATTTGATAATTATACCCTGCAGTAATCCAATAATGGTGAACATTTTGCAAATTTAGTTCGTCCATACTGAACTGACCTAGATGCGTTGCACTTAAACCCATATATAAATTTGGAGTCTTATAGAAAACACCAAAATTAATATCTGGTGCTAGATCACTTGAACTTGCTGCGGCAATAGCTCCATCGTTAGCTGCAGGAGTGCCGTCAGGCGTAATCCAATTAGCATCGATACTTTTTTGAATAAAACCTGCAGAAATACCTACCCCTAAGATCCCAACCCCAATTCCTTGATGATAAGAATAAGACAATCTTACTAAATTGTTTTTTTCAAAACCTAATTGATCATTCACATATGTTAAACCAACTCCACCTCTTAACATTTTTACCGGGGCATGAACATTCAATAACGCTGTTTGTGGACTTCCGTCAAAGCCTGACCATTGTTGTCTAAACAAAGCAGTACCACATATTGAATTAGTAATCCCTGCATAACCTGGATTGAAAGAAAGATTATCAAACATGTAATGTGTGAACTGATAATCCTGCTGCGCAGATGCAAATAGACCACTAATGGCTATTGAAAATGTAAGTAAAATTCTTCTCATAGTTCTGATAATTAATCAGTTAGGTTAAAACTTAATAATATTAGGTTATATTAACAAGTCGTAAAAGTAAACATATTTTTTAATTTTTCAAATTTTTCTTGCATTTTCTTCAAATTAGTTAAAAAAATATAAAATTTAATTAAAACAAAAATGTTAAAAAAAAATCCCTTGAAAAATTTCAAGGGATTTTATACATTTTATATAAGTGTAAAAAAATTAGTTTGAAGTTTCTGGTTTAGGTATGAGAACTTTTCTAGAAATTTTCATTTTTCCATTTTTTGGATCTTTACCGATTACTTTTACTTCAATTTCTTGACCAACTTTAAGATAGTCTTCTGGTTTTTCTACTCTTTCCCAAGCAATCTCAGAAACATGCAACAATGCGTCAGTACCAGGAAGAATTTCACAGAAAGCTCCAAAAGCAACTAAGTTTTTTACTTTTGCATTGTAAGTTTCTCCCACTTCTGCAACTGGTGGAAATGCAATAAGTCTTATTTGACGTAAAGCTTCATCCATCCCTTCTTTATTATTTGAGAATATTTCAACTGTTCCTGAACCATCTTCATTCTCATCAATTGAAATAGTAGTTTGTGTTTCTTTTTGAAGATTTTGAATCGTTTCACCACCTTTACCTATGATGGCACCAATAGCTTCGTTAGGAACAATTAGACTTTCAATTCTTGGAACATTAGGTTTGTAATCTTCTCTTGGAGCGGCAATCACTTCTTCAATCTTGTCCAAGATATGTAATCTACCAACTCTAGCTTGTTCTAGCGCTTGAGCAAGAAGTGCATAATCCAAACCTTCTATTTTGATATCCATCTGACAAGCTGTAATACCATCTTTTGTTCCAGTTACTTTGAAATCCATATCACCTAAATGATCTTCATCTCCTAAAATATCAGAAAGGACAACAAACTCTTTTGTTTCGGGATCAGAAATTAATCCCATCGCAATACCAGAAACAGGTTTTTTCATTTTAACACCTCCATCAAGTAATGCTAATGTACCAGCACAAACTGTTGCCATTGAAGAAGAACCATTTGACTCTAGAATTTCAGAAACTAAACGAATTGTATATGGGTTTTCAGGTTTAGCAGGAATCATTGGTTTTAATGCTCTTAAAGCTAAATTACCGTGTCCTACCTCTCTTCTAGAAACACCTCTAATCGGCCTAGCCTCACCTGTACTGAAAGGAGGAAAGTTATAGTGAAGCACAAAATCTTGATCTTCTGTTAATAAAGCATTATCTTTTCTTTGAACATCTAATTTAGAACCTAAAGTTAAAGTTGTTAGCGATTGTGTTTCACCTCTAGTAAAAATTGATGAACCATGAACACCTCCAGGAAGATAATCTATTTCTGCCCAAATTGGTCTAATTTCATCTAATTTTCTTCCGTCTAGACGAGATTTATTATCCAACATCATTCTTCTAACCGCTGCTTTTTGGGTTGATTTGTAATACTGACTAATTAAATATTTCTTTTCAGAAACTTCTTCTTCTCCTAAAGAAGCAATCAATTCTTTTTTGATATTTCCGAAAAGTTCAGCTCTTTTTGCTTTGTCTGCTAATCCAAGACGTGCAACATCGTAACATTTTTGATAAGCAAATTCATGAATTCTTTTCTTTAAATCTTCATCATGCGTTTCATGAGAATATTCTCTTTTAGGATTTGCTTTTGCAACCTCAGCTGCAATATCTAATTGAAGTTGAATTTGTTGTTTAATAACAGTATGTGCAGTTTTAATTGCTTCAATCATATCAGCTTCTGAAACTTCATTCATTTCTCCTTCCACCATATTGATAGAATCCATAGAACCTGCAATAATCATATCTAATTCTGCACCTTTCATTTCGTCAAATCTAGGATTAACATGAAAAGCTCCATCTTTTTTGATAATACGAACTTCAGAAACTGGACCATTGAAAGGAATATCTGATACTGCGACTGCTGCAGAAGCCGCTAAACATGCCAATGCATCTGGTTGATTCACTCCATCTGAAGATAATAATTGAATCATTATTTGTGTCTCTGCATGAAAATCATCTGGAAACAATGGGCGCATAGCTCTATCCACAAGTCTCATCGTTAAAATCTCCTCATCAGAAGGTCTTGCTTCTCTTTTTAAGAAACCACCTGGAAATCTTCCAACAGCGGCAAATTTCTCTTTATAATCTATTGTTAGAGGTAGAAAATCGACATCATCTTTCACATCAATATTTGCTACAACTGTTGCGAGTAACATTGTGTCACCCATTCTTAAAACTACTGAACCATCAGCTTGTTTTGCAAGTTTGCCTGTTTCGATGGAAATTTCTGTTCCATTTGGCAAGGTCATTTTTTTGTTTACTATATTCATTATTTGTTATGTTATGCCTTCCTTAATTCTTCAGGGGAAGGCGTTATTAATATTTCTTTTTAAAGCAAGAAAGGACTATTACGCATTGCGCAACAGTCCCCTCTCATACATTTAATGCTCTACGTTCAGAGCAAAAGAATTACTTACGTAATCCAAGTTCTTTGATGATTGCTCTATACCTTTCGATATCTACTTTTATCAAATAATCTAATTGCCTTCTTCTTTTTCCCACCAATTTTACTAAAGCACGCTCTGTAGCGAAATCTTTTCTATTTTGTTTTAAGTGCTCAGTTAAGTGAGCAATTCTGTGTGTGAACAAAGCTATTTGTCCTTCTGGTGTTCCGGTATCCGCTTCACTTTTGTTGTGTTTAGCGAAAATTTCTTTTTTTACTTTTTCTGTCAAATACATTTTACAATACTATTAGTGATTGGTATGCGATTAATTAATTTCGGGTGCAAAGATAACTTTTATTTTTTAATTCCTAATATAGTTTTTGTTTTTATTTTTCTAGACACTAAATTCTAGACACAAGATTTCAGAAAAAAATTCTTATATCCTGTTTTTGAACCAATCTGTTGAATCTTCTGAAGGCGTGTAATCTGCAGATGGATTTTTTTCAGTTATGAAAAAATTGGCCATTACACCCGCCACTTGAAGCGTTTCTGAATCTGTAACCTCTAATATGGAAGCATCTTTGAAATAGTATTTCACAAAATTTGTATCAAAGTCACCACTTACAAATGCTTCGTGATTGATGGCGTATTTACAGAAACTCATAGTAGTTTTTATACCAACTATATCGTAATCTTCTATCGCTTTTGTCATTCTTTGGATGGCAATTTCTCGAGTTTCACCCCAAGCAACAAGTTTTGAAATCATTGGATCATAATATATTGGAATTTCCATACCTTCTTCGAATCCATCATCAACTCTAATTCCTTCCCCTTGAGGTCTTCTATAAACTTCTAATGTTCCAATATCTGGAAGGAAATTATTTTTTGGATCTTCAGCATAAACCCTAACCTCTATTGCGTGTCCATTAATTTTTAAATCTTCTTGATTAAAAGACAACGGTAATCCTCTTGCTACATTTATTTGTTCTTGCACCAAATCTATACCGGTAATCATTTCAGTAACTGGGTGTTCTACCTGAAGTCTTGTGTTCATTTCTAAAAAGAAAAACGCTCCGTTTTCGTATAAGAACTCTACTGTACCTGCACCGTAATAATTGCAAGCCCTGGCTACATCACAAGCTGCTTCACCCATTTTCACTCTTAATTCTGGTGTTAAGATAGCAGAAGGTGCTTCTTCAATCACTTTTTGATGTCTTCTCTGAATGGAACATTCTCTTTCAAAAAGGTAAACTACATTTCCATGTTGGTCTGCCATTATTTGAATTTCAATATGTCTTGGAGATCCAACGTATCTTTCAATAAAAACGGAACCGTCACCAAAAGCAGAAACAGCTTCGCTAACGGCCATGTTCATTTGTTCTATAAATTCTTCTGGATTTTCAACAATTCTCATTCCTTTACCTCCCCCTCCAGCAGAAGCCTTTATTAAAATAGGATAACCAATTTCTTTAGATTTTTGAAGCGCTAAAGGAATGTCAGTAATTGCCTCATCAATTCCTGGCACCATTGGGATACCATAACCTTTTACAGCCGCTTTTGCAGCTAATTTACTCCCCATCACTTCCATTGCTTCTGGTGAAGGACCAATAAAAGTAATTCCTTTTTCAGTCACTTTTTTGGTAAACTCAGCATTTTCACTTAAAAAACCATATCCAGGATGGATTCCATCTACATTTTTCTCAATACAAATATCAATAATTTTGTCGCCTAGTAAATAACTTTGACTGCTAGGAGGAGGACCTACACATACTGACTCATCTGCATACTTCACAAAAGGTGCATTAGCATCTGCTTCAGAAAAAATAGCAACGGTTTTAATTCCCATTTTCCTGCAAGTCTTCATAATTCTCAAGGCAATCTCACCTCTATTGGCTACTAATATTTTCTTCATAATTATTTCTTAGAGGTGGTAAAGTTAGAATTTTTTTTGAAAATGTTCTTATTTTAAAAGTATGCTTATTTAAATTGAAAAGCATTGAATTTAATTATGACTCACTTCGTTTCTTTCCAAATTTTGAGGGTTACATCTTGAATTGGTCTATTGGGTTCTGGGCTTCTTAAAGGTTCGCATTCTATTAAAGTTCTTCTGCAATCTTCTGGCAATTGTTGGTAAAGATTTGTCCCGGATGTTTTCCAAGCAATCATATCATCACTAACCTCTTTTACAATTTTTGCGGGGTTACCTACTACAATTTTTCTTTTTGGGATTTCCATTTTGGAAGGTACAAAACATAATGCACCTATAATACATTCATCGCCTATAATTACATCATCCATTACAACTGCATTCATCCCAATTAAGCAATTCTTACCAATAGTACCACCATGAATAATAGCACCATGTCCTATATGCGCTCCTTCTTTAAGTGTTACAGTTGTACCTGGAAACATATGAATGGTACAACTTTCCTGGACATTGCACCCATCTTCAATGACAATTTTTCCCCAATCACCTCTTAGCGCACAAAAAGGTCCAATATAGACATTTTTACCAATAAAAACATTACCTGTAACATTTGCCTGCGGATGCACAAAAGCAGACTCATCTATAACAGGTTTTAAACCATTGAATTCATATATCATATTGCAAAGATAAATTGATAATTTGAAATAAAAGCTTGTTGTGAGCTATCATTTTAATACTAACCTAACATTTTGAATCTGATTGATTATCTTTGTATCTGAAAAAACAATTTTTAATTGCTAAACAAAAATCAATTGATAACTTTTGGGTTGCTTGTTGCAATCTTAATCATCAACAATTGGTCACTTCCGCTTTGGGATCAAGACGAATCGGCCTATGCTGGTTTTGCCAAAAACATGAACCAATCCGGGGACTATTTAGTTCCTGATTACTATTTCTCAGACGACCACCGAAAAACACCGCTTCATTTTTGGGACATATCAGTTGCATACAGACTTTTTGGTGTTAATGAATTTTCGGTTAGATTTCCATCTTTTTTGGCAATTCTAGGTACTTTACTTCTGGTATTATATCAAGGTAAAAAAATAATTGGACTACGTGCCGCTTTCCAAAGTACTGTAGTTCTTGGCACTTCATTTTTGGTAACTTCACTCGCTAAAATTTCTGTAACGGATGCAACTTTACTATTTTTCTCCACTTTGTGTGGTTTTGCGATGATAAATACTATTTTAAACCCATCTAAAAAGTGGATTTTTTATTTTTGGTTAGGCTTTGCAATGGCTTTACTAACTAAGGGGCCTCCCATAATTATATTTACTGGAATTTTTGCTGTAACATTATTTATTTTTCATCCAAATAGATACAACTTATTTAAATTTCATCCTTGGTTCTTTTTACCATTGGCATTTCTTCCTGTTTTTCTTTGGGGTTATGCAACTACTTTGAGAGATGGAGGTAAATTTTTGGAATGGATGTATGATTGGTATGTCTTAAAAAGAGTATCTGGAAGTGTGTATGATCAGGAAGGAGTATTTGGAACTCATATAGTTTTGATTTTTGGTTTCTTTTTGCTTTCTGCGATGTATTTTTTTCATGCATTTAGAGATAGTTTGAAAGGTTTTACTACTAAAGACTTCACGCTTATTGCACTAGGTGGTTGGTTTATTTCAGGTTGGTTTATATACGAATTCTCTCCCAGCAAACTACCAGCATATGTGATTGTAGCTCATGTTCCGCTTGCCTTATTGATGGGAAGATATGTGGATGGATTGATTTCAAAAAATACCAGACCTCCAATTTGGACAATGTTCATTCATTACTTATTAAATTTTGGTTTTGCAGTTGGGCTTATCATTATTCAATACTTTATAGACATCAATACTAATTTATCCATTGCATTAATGTCTATTGGAGTTTTATATTTTTTAATGCTGTTCATTCAAATAATGAAAATAAAAAATATTTATTTTTTTAATATTCAAGCATATACCAATGTACTTTTACTATTGAGTATTTGGGGAATATCACCCTTGTTTGTGGAGCACATTAATAGCAGTAAAAAAGTAAGTGAGTATGTTCTTGATGAAACTACTTACGACTATACAATTGTTATAGCACATGCCCCAGGAAAACAACCAAGCCTTCCTTTCTATCTTTCACAAAAAAATAATCCAATAATTATTATAAATCAAACAGATAGTTTAATTAAATACATTGAAAGTAATAAGAACATCGCTTTGGTTTTAAACAAGGAACAATCAGAATTAATCAAGAATACTTTCCCTAAATTAAATATAGATTTTAAAATTATTTCTTCTAGAATTATCGACAGAAAAGATGTTGCAGAATATTATGTGGGTATTTTGAAATAGAATAACCTTGCCTTGGTAAATGCTTTGGTTCATGAAAAAATAGGAAATCAGATAACCAAAAACTAAATAACTAATCAACTAGAATACTATTCTTAAATGAGCGGAAAAGAAGATATGTCGGGCTTCAACCAAAAGCCAAGATTAACTGAGGAGGATTTTTATTATTCTCCAGAAGGTTATATTGTATTTACTGAGGCATACCACCTAAAAAGGGGCTATTGTTGCAAAAGTGGTTGCAAACATTGTCCATATGGTTTTGATAGAAAAACAGGAAAAGTGAAAGGAAAATAATTTTACTCTTCTTCAAAAGAGGCGTTTAAATCATCAAATTTTTCTGGAACTTTTTCTTCAATATCTTTGAGTTGTGCTTTTTCAATTTTTTCTACATCTGCATTATCATGGAACACAATAAAAACGGCACCTACGATTACCAATAATGAAATTAGAATAATCAATCTTTTTTTACCTTTTTGCATATAATTTAGTTTTTGGTTTCAAGTTTTTTATATGAAATTATTGTACCAAAAAATTCATACTATTGAAAAAACATATAGGATAAAACTATGGCAGCAATAATCCCAGCTAAATCGGCCAACAATCCTGCTGTGATTGCATACCTAGAATTTTTGATTCCAACCGAGCCAAAATAAACTGCCAAAACATAAAAAGTAGTTTCTGTAGACCCTTGAAGTGCAGCAGCCATCTTGCTTCTTATATCTTCAACGCCAAAATTATTAAACACTTCAAGCATTGCTCCTCTAGCACCACTTCCACTTAGAGGTTTCATGATGGCGACAGGAAGCGCATCTACAAATTCTAAACTTTTGAAAAACAAACCGAAAAACCATCTTAAACCATCAATTAAAAAATCCATTGCTCCTGAAGCTCTGAAAACCCCTATTCCAACAAGCATGGCAACAAGATATGGAATTATTTTCACTGCTGTTCCAAACCCTTCTACTGCCCCTTCTATAAAAGCATCATATACGTTTATTTTTTTTCGCAACCCCATGACAATAAAAACAGTAATGACGGTAAATAATAATCCATTTCCAAAAACAGACGAATATGTTGATATTTGATCGTGATTTAATTTTGAAAAACCATAAATAATTAAGGCAATCATTCCAGAAATTACTCCAAGATAGGCTAAAATTGTTTTGTTAAATAGATTTATCTTTTGCCATATTGCAACTGTTATTAACCCAACTAAAGTGGAAAAATAAGTTGCTAAAAGTATAGGTAAAAATATATCTGCCGGGTTTATTGCTCCTGCAGAAGCTCTCAATGTCATTACTGAAACAGGAATCAAGGTTAGACCAGAAGTGTTGAGCACCAAGAACATGATTTGAGAGTTAGAAGCCACCGTTTTTGATGGGTTTTCCTTTTGCAGTTCTTTCATAGCCTTCAGTCCCATAGGAGTAGCAGCATTGTCGAGGCCTAGCATATTAGCAGAAAAGTTCATCACCATGGCACCATGAGCAGGATGGTCTTTTGGTAGTTCTGGGAATAATTTTCTAAATAAAGGACCGAAACCTCTAGAAACTAACTGAACTGCTCCAGCATTTTCTCCAATTTTCATAATGCCCAACCAAAGTGTCATTGCACCAATTAAAAATATTGAAATATCAACACTTGTTTTAGACATCTCAAAAGTACTTTTCACGATATCAGCAAATACAGTTTTGTCTGCTTCACTCAAAACGCTTTCAAGCCCCAAACCATCTCGGAAATAATACAAAAGTGTTCTTATAAGCGCAACAAGAAATGCGATTAAGAAAAACCCGACCCATATATAGTTTAGTAGCATATCACCAGCAAAGATGAGTAAAATAAAAGTTGAAAATATGTAAAAGAAAACAAGTTTTAACGAAGTTTTTCAACAACACTATCAGTTGATTGAAAATTTCAATTACAACTCTTTAAGAAATTCTTTAATAAAATTAAACCAGGCACACCACTCACTTCTGGATGGAACTGAACTCCGAAAATCGGTTTGAACTTATGTTGCATCGCCTCTACTTTACATGATGAAGAAGTGGCAATTAGTTTAAAATTTTTAGGCAAATCAATTTCTTCATGATGATCTTGCCCCATCACAAATTCTTCTTTCAATTCATTTAATAATATTGAAGAATGTACTACTTTGATGGTTTCTACTCCTCGAACTTCTTGTCCTAAATTGATGTTTGCACCATGAAGCATTCCAATAATTTGATGCCCAAAGCAAATGCCCAAAACTGGATTTTGAAAATCATTCAAAAAAGCTAAGTGATCTAAATAGGGTTGTGGATCTGAATTGGTCAACAAAATCGGATTCCCACTAATGATAATTCCTTTTGCTGAGTTGGTATGTTTGGGAAGGGCATTCCAAGAATACGTTTCGAACTCTACATTCAATTCACCAAGGCATCTTTGAATATCGGGAACTTTGGCACTTCCACAATCTATGATAATTATTTTTGAAGAAAGTAAATTCAAAACTAAAGCGCTCTTTTTAAGGCAATCATTTTTAGACAAGCTACAGCACACTCCACTCCTTTGTTGCCATGTTTACCACCCGAACGATCCAAACCTTGTTGGAAAGTGTTGTCGGTTAACAATCCGAAAATTACAGGCTTGTTGTACTTTAAAGAGACATCCATAATTCCTTGAGTAGTTCCTTGACAAACGAAATCAAAATGTTTGGTTTCTCCTTGAACTACACTTCCTAGGCAAACGACTCCATCTACATCTAATTGCTCAAAAAGATACTGAGCTCCAAGTGGCAATTCAAAAGATCCCGGCACCCATTTTACAATGAGATTTTCAGGAGTAACTCCATTATCCAATAAAGTTTTAGTGGCTCCTTCCAAAAGTCCATTGGTAATTTCCTCGTTCCACTCTGAAACAACAACACCAATGGTCATGTTTTTTCCATCAGGCATTGAAGATTTCTCGTATGCCGATAAGTTTTTCCCTTCTGTAGCCATTGAAATTATTTCAATTCATAAATAGAAGTACCTGCATTAACAAACACAAGATTCTTTTCTGCTTCAGCTACTAAAGTTGAATAAGGGAAGTTTTGAATTAAGTCATTGTATAACTTAGCCGCTTCGTCATATTTCTGTGTCAACTCTCTTGCATTAGCCAATTTAAACATATACAATGGAGCAGTCATTTCGTTTTTAGGTCTTCTTTTGTATGCTTGTTCATAGTAATTAATAGCATCAGCATATTTTTCTAATTCCATACTTGCATCACCCATAGCGCCTAATGCCAAAGTCGCAAGGTTTTCATCTTCGAAAGTTACTTTCTGAAAAGCAGCCAATGCTTCTTGAGGTTGTCCGTTATTAAGATAAGCAATACCTAAATTATAATTAGCAATTTCACCTCCAGCATAGCCTTCAAACTTTTTAGCTTTTGCTACCAGACCTTGTGTAGTTTGCAATGAGTCTCCATTGATTGCAGTATTCCAATCTTGTTGATCTACTATAAAAGATTCCTCTTGGTACAAAGACTCAGCTGTTTTGATATCTTCTGGCTCAACAATAAATTTTTGGTAACCCATCCATCCTAAAATGGCAATAGTAATAACACCAAATGCAATAATGAAAATTTTTGCTTTACCTTGAATGAATTCACCTGCTTTTTCTAAGAATGAAAGTTGACCTGCTTTTTTACTCAGTTCTGAAGACGGTGCCTCAACTTCTACTGATTCAACTTCGATATTTTTTTTATCTTCTGACATTGTTATTTTTTTGGACTTGCAAAAATAGGATTTTTAATTTAATTGCAATGACAAATGATTATTTTTACAAAAAAAATATTGATTTGTAAGAAAAAAGGACGACAGACGATTTTTGATGGTTGATTTTTGATGGTTGATGGAGGATGGTTGATGGAGGATGGTTGATGGAGGTTGGTTGATGGAGTATGGTTGATGGAGGATGGAAACTAATTTGATAATGTTGCAATTTGAAAAATTGAAAATCAGTTAATTGGATGATTAGTTTAATGGTTATGACGACAGACGATTTACTATTTTAGATGCAAGACGCTAGATTCTAGATGCTAAATTTTTATGGAGCATTGAAAAGTGACTTTGTTGATAGTACATTGAACGTAAGACATTGGACCTATTTCATAAGACTTTGGACATAAAACGTTGGTCAAAATATAGGCCTTCAAGTCTTTTGTCTTATAATCTAAATAATCAACATTAAAAAAACTGTAACTTTTCTGAAAGTGAATCGTCTTACTTTTGAAACACATTAAATGACGCAAAAAGAATATAATAATTGTGTAGCCTCTTTTTCAGATGGTGTATATCGTTTTATTTTGAAAAACATTCAGAATGAAGACGATGCCAAAGACATTGTACAAGATGTTTTTTTGAAAATGTGGGAGAAAATAGAACAAATCAATTTTGATACTGCAAAATCTTATCTTTTTACTGCGGCTTACAGAACCATGTTGGACAGAATAAAAAAACTAAAACCCCTTTCTACTGAAACAACTAAATACATTGAACCCAATCACCAAAGTCAATATAGTGATGCTGGAGAAATCATCAATAATGCTTTGAATTTATTACCAGAAAAACAAAAAGCAGCGATTACGTTGAGAGATTATGAAGGTTATAATTACAGTGAAATAGGCGAAATATTAGAACTAAACGAAGCACAGGTAAAGATAACCATTTTTAGAGCCAGAAAAACTTTAAAAACTTATTTAGGATCATTAGAAACAGTAATATGAGTAACATCAATATACATAACTACGAGGCGTACTTGCTTGATTATTACGAGCAACAACTCTCTGCTGAACTAACGGCTGAACTCGTTTTGTTTGCTGAGTTGCATCCTGAACTCAATATTGATCTTGAAGACACAGATTTAGAATATCTAACTCCTGAGAAAATTGAGTTTACTAATAAAGATTATTTGTCGAATATTGAGCGCATCGAATATTTGGTGATAGCACAAATTGAAAATGTAATCACTCCCAAAGAAAGTATAGAATTATTGGAATTTAGACAAAAGTTTCCCGAAGTAGAAAATTTAATAGTTACTTACCAAAGAACAAAATTACCAAATCAAACTATTGTTTTTCCCAATAAAGATAGTATTAGAAAAAACAAAACTATTCCGATGTACTATTGGGGAAGTTTGGCTGCAGCCTGTTTAATAGGATTCATGTTACTTTGGGGGACAAACTATAGCGATTCAAAAAGATTGTATCAACAAGGAGCAAAAATAAACTCAACTCAAAAGATTGAAAAATATAATTTGCCAGATTTTGCCCAATTAAAAATTGATTCAGGAATTCAAAATCTAAATAATAAATATGAGGATGAGAATAAAGTTCCAAAAAGCATGAAAATAAAATCAAATAATTTTGATAAAGTCCAAAAACAAGGTAATAATCTAATCGTAGAAGAAAACAATCCAAAAGATGATATATTAAATAAGGATTCTTCTAATATTGCCCTACCAAAAGTTAAGGATATTGAATTCAAAACGAATCCTTTAGATATTCAAATTGCCAATGAGATACTTCAAAAAGACACTTTGGAAAATATTTTAGAAAAAGAAGAAAATTTAACTTTTGAAGAAACTATCAAAAAAACTAAACCTCTTACTGTAAAGGAATTTTTGAGAGTAAAGACTAAACAAATCTTGATGAAAGAAGAAAATCCTACTACAGATAAAGTAGATGGAGATGCTTTGCTTGCTTCAGTTGCTCAAAACTTAGATGCTAAAACTGGATTTGATATGGCATACGAATCTACAATTGAAGAAGACAAAAAAACCAAACACATCAAAATCGGGAAGTTTGAATATTACAAATCTTCTTCGAAATAAAAATAATAAGTAGATTTGCATTTCAATCATGTTTAAAAACAGAAATGGCAAGAATACTTACAGGAATACAAAGTACAGGAACACCACATTTAGGAAATATTTTGGGTGCAATATTACCAGCAATTGAACTTTCAAATACTGGGACCAATGAATCCTTTTTATTCATTGCAGACATGCACTCTTTGACTCAAATCAAAAATGGTGATGAATTGAGAGAAAACACTTATAGTGTCGCTGCTACTTGGTTAGCATTTGGTTTGGACACTTCCAAAACTGTATTTTATCGTCAAAGTGATGTTCCGGAATGTGCAGAATTAACATGGTATTTGAGTTGCTTTTTCCCTTATCAAAGACTTACGTTAGCTCATTCTTTCAAAGATAAAGCAGATAGACTTTCTGATGTAAATAGCGGACTTTTTACCTATCCCATGTTGATGGCTGCAGATATTTTATTGTATGATGCTCATTTTGTCCCCGTGGGCAAGGACCAATTACAACACATTGAAATGACCAGAGATGTTGCTTCAAGAATCAATCATCACTATGGTGAGGAACTATTGGTGCTTCCAGAACCTAAAATTCAAGAAGAAACACAATTAATTGTGGGAACCGATGGCGAAAAAATGAGCAAATCGAGAAACAATTACATTAATGTTTTTGAAGATGATAAGACCCTAAAGAACAGTATCAATAAAAAGATAATTACTGATGCTACACCTCTAGAAGACCCTAAAAATCCAGAGTCATCCTCAGTATACGAACTCTATAAAACAGTTGCATCCCCTCAACAAGTTTTGGAAATGTCTCAAAAACTTTTGGCTGGCGGCTATGGATGGGGACATGCCAAAAAAGATTTATTGGATGCTATTATTGCCAAATTTGGAGATGCAAGAGAAAAATACCATTATTTCATGAATCATAAAAATGAAATAGATGAAGTGCTTCATCAAGGGGCAGAAAAAGCAAAAGCAGTTGCAAAAACTACTTTAGGAAGGGTAAGAGAAAAAATGGGGTATTAGTAGGTTTGGTGTTTCATTTATTGAGTTTACATAAAGTTTGTTTTGAAGTATATCATAATATTAAGCAGAAATTGTCTTAATAAACCTAAAACGACTTATTCGTTTCTTTGAACTTCAATTTATGAATTGGAGTGGTTTATTGTTTTTTACTTTACTAAACAATGTGTACTTTTGGGGAAAATTTTAATACAGAACCATGTCTGAATTTAAAACACTTATTCAACAAGGAATTCCAAGTGAGTTACCAACTTTACGTCCTCTTAATCCTGAGATGAATCACGCTCCAAAAAGAAAAGAGATTCTGTCCAAAGAAGAAAAAAAACTAGCATTAAAAAATGCTTTAAGATATTTTGAACCTCAACATCATGAGGTCCTTATCAAAGAATTTGCTGAAGAACTAGAAAAATATGGAAGAATCTACATGTATAGATTCAGACCTACTTATGAAATGTATGCTCGACCTATAGCAGAATATCCTGGTAAAAGCGAACAAGCAAAATCTATCATGTTGATGATTCACAACAATTTAGACCCTGCTGTTGCTCAACATCCAGAAGAATTGATAACCTATGGTGGGAATGGTGCTGTTTTTCAAAACTGGGCGCAGTACTTACTCACCATGAAGTATCTTTCGGAAATGACTGATGAGCAAACATTGGTAATGTATAGCGGTCACCCAATGGGGCTTTTTCCTTCTCACAAAGAAGCGCCAAGAGTGGTTGTCACCAACGGAATGATGATTCCCAACTATTCTAAACCTGATGATTGGGAAAAATTTAACGCTTTGGGCGTGACTCAATATGGACAAATGACTGCTGGAAGTTATATGTATATCGGACCACAGGGCATTGTTCACGGAACAACCATTACTGTAATGAATGCTGCTAGAAAAATTCAAAAAACGAAAAACTCCAACGAAGGTATTTTATTCTTAACTGCTGGACTTGGAGGTATGAGTGGTGCTCAACCTAAAGCGGGAAACATAGCAGGCGTAATCTCTGTAACAGCAGAAGTGAATCCAAAAGCAAGTTTCAAAAGACATGAACAAGGTTGGGTAGATGAAATTATTTCTGATTTGGATGAACTTTGCCAAAGAGTTAAAAAAGCCAAAGCAAACAACGAAATTGTTTCCATTGCTTTTGATGGAAACGTTGTGGATGTTTGGGAAAAGTTTTATGAAGAAAATATCATCGTAGAATTAGGTTCAGACCAAACTTCACTTCACAATCCTTTAGCCGGAGGTTACTACCCTGTTGGAATGAGTTATGAAGCATCCAATGAAATGATGGCAAATCAACCTGAATTGTTCAAACAAAAAGTTCAAGAATCTCTAATTAGACATGCAGAATCAGTAAATAAACATGCGCAAAGAGGTACTTATTTCTTTGACTATGGGAATGCCTTTTTACTAGAAGCCTCTAGAGCAGGAGCAGATGTAATGGCAGAAGATGGTATTAGATTTAAATATCCTTCATATATACAAGACATATTGGGCCCTATGTGTTTTGATTATGGATTTGGACCTTTTAGATGGGTGTGTACTTCAGGAACTGCAGAAGATTTAAAAACTTCGGATGACATTGCTTGTAAAGTTTTGGAAGAAATGATGCAAACTTCTCCAGAAGAAATTAAACAACAAATGGCAGATAATATCCAATGGATAAAAGGTGCTCAGGAAAATAAATTGGTGGTAGGTTCACAGGCTAGAATTTTATATGCTGATGCAGAAGGAAGAGTGAAAATTGCGGAAGCCTTTAACCAAGCGATTGCAAAAGGAATCATTTCTACACCTATTGTTTTAGGTAGAGACCACCACGATGTTTCTGGTACAGATTCTCCTTACAGAGAAACCTCAAACATTTATGATGGTTCAGCATTTACTGCAGATATGGCAATTCACAACGTTATTGGTGATAGTTTTAGAGGTGCTACATGGGTGAGCATCCACAATGGAGGTGGTGTTGGTTGGGGAGAAGTTATCAATGGAGGGTTTGGAATGCTGCTCGATGGAACTGAAGATGCAGACAGAAGATTGAAATCTATGTTGTTTTGGGATGTTAATAATGGCATCGCAAGAAGAAGTTGGGCTAGAAATGATGAAGCCATTTTTGCCATCAAAAGAGAAATGGAAAGAACACCTGGGCTCAAAGTTACATTGCCTAATATAGTTGATGAAAATCTTTTTAATTAATTGAATAATATATGATAGAAATTGGGCTCATAATAGGAGGTGGTGTTGGCTTCCATAGATTTGCAAAAGAAAACGGTCTCAATCCATGGGTTTGGGCATTTGTACCTTTAGTATCCTATTTTTTGGGGGCTTTTGTTGCAGGTATTGTACTTTTTATAGTTGCACCAAGTGTTTTAGAAGACACTCTTGTTTTAGGTGCAATTGGATTGTTGTCTGGCGCACTTTTTATTGGTCTTGCCTATTTACTTATGAAAAAAACTGCTCAAAATAAACTCGCCAGTGTAGAGTCTGAATCTTCAGATATACTGGACCACAATTTGGATTTGGAATAGTAAAAAATTTTAGGCCCCTTTAGTCTCAAAAAACTTTCAACAATTTTGCTTTTATGCTAAGGAAGTTTATCCATTTTCGAAAACATTCTTAATTTAGCCAACTCATAAATACAATCATTATGACACAATACAAAAACATAGAATTCAGCGTTGAAAGCGGAGTTGGAATAATCTCTTTAAACAGACAAGAAGTTCTCAACAGTTTTAATTTCGAGATGGCAGACGATACCATTCTTGCTTTAGAATATTGCAAAAACAATGATGAAATAAGAGCGATTATTCTTACTGGAAATGGAAGAGGTTTTTGCGCTGGGCAAGATTTAGAGGAAGCTACAAGAGAAAATGCTCCAAAAATTGAAGAAATTGTGGATCATACATATAACCCTATTATTCAGTTAATAAGAAATATTGAAAAACCAGTGATTTGTGCCGTAAACGGTGTAGCAGCAGGTGCCGGGGCAAATATTGCTCTTGCCTGTGATATTACTTTTGCATCAGAAAATGCAAACTTCATTCAATCTTTCAGTAATATTGGCTTGGTTCCAGATAGTGGAGGAACATTCACTTTACCAAGATTGGTAGGCATGCAAAGAGCCACTGCAATGATGTTTATGGCGGATAAAATTAGTGCTACTCAAGCTAAAGATTTAGGTATGATTTACGAAGTGGTTCCTGCTGAACATCTTCAGGAAACAGTTTTAAACTACGCCAAAACACTTGCTCAAAGACCTACCAAAGGAATAGGACTTACTAAAAGAGCTTTGAATCAAAGTTTTACAAATACGCTTGAACAACAACTTGCGGTGGAAAGAATGTTACAAGCAGAAGCCGCTCAAAGTTATGACCACAAAGAAGGAATACAAGCTTTTTTTGAAAAAAGAAAACCAGCGTATAAAGGGGTTTAAGTTTGGAATTCGTTGTTCGTGGTTTGGAGTTGATAGATGAAATTAGATAATGGGTTAATTAGGTAATTGTTAATGGTTAATTGTTAATGGTTAATGGTTAGTTGTTAATTTGATAATGTTTTTGTCACTTCGACCGAAGTGGAGAAGTCTAAAAACTAGAGTTAATAATTTGAAAATGATGTTAGATAAAAAAACTTTACAGACGCTTCGGTCTATACAAGAGTGGACTTGGCGTAAATTCTTTATAGACGCTTTGGTCAATACAAGTGAGTCCTTTGCGGTTAAATAAAGATTACATAATGTTTGATGTTAAACTGAAATATGAAAGTATGAAATAATTGGTAAATTGTTACAGAAGAATATGGTTCACTGAAAGATTCAAGACTGGAAGATAAAAGATTTTAAGACTTACATTTTGAACAAGGTACAATGTATTTTTAAAATTAGGGTAAGTTTAGAACTTTACATTGGACATAATACGTTTCATTGTAAAACCAAACAACTGACCAATTAAGTTAATTGAAAAGTCTTTTAGTCTTTTGTTAAAATAGAAACCAAACAACTTGAAAATAGTTGAATAAAAAAATGAGAGGAATAAAACTATATATTTTAAATTGTCTTTTGATTATTTTACTTTGGAGTTGTGATGAAAAGCCTATTGAAAAAGAAGAAGTTTTAACTGATGCTAACTCCAAAATTGAACACGCCATTCCAAAAGGGAAAACCACTACTTTTGAAGATTTCACCAACCACTTTCCTTCTCAAAGTTTTCCTCTAGAATTTGATGCACAACAAACACATTATTCTACCTCATTACTTTTGGACACTAACCTTGTGAAGGACTGGGTAATTTATGGGCCCCCCAATACCGAACTATCTCAATTTATTGCCGAAAACTCTTGGAAATTAAAAGACACTAATGCTTTTAAAATAAATGCAAATTTTAAAATCGAAACTCCAAAAAATATTCTAATTTGTCTTTCTATCATTGAAAAAACACTAGATAAAAAAGGAGAATTTCAAGACCTATGGTTTTTGAACTACAATCTTGACGGAACTTTCAACTCGGCATTGAATATAGGAACTGAAGGTTTTTACACTTCTGTAGAAGAAGACACTGAATTGGGTGAAGACTTTTATATTGAATCTGAGGAAATTGATCTTTTAAGTGTTTCTCTAAAATCTGAAGACTCATTGATTTGTTATCACCAAAAAGTGACTTGTTGCAGAGGTAAAGACTGGCGTGTAGACCAAAACTTGAAAGTTAAAGACTCCATAATTTATCCCGTAAAGTGCAAATATTATTCATTAAGAAATGAATAAACTTAATGAAATAGCACCACAAAAACCATAATAAAACTTACTTTTGTAAAAAATTAAAAATTACAATATCCTTTTTATGAAATATTACAGCAACATTCTCGAAACCATTGGAAATACACCTCTTGTAAAAATCAACAAAATGTGTAAAGATGTCAAAGGATTGGTATTGGCAAAAGTAGAAACCACCAATCCGGGCAACTCTGTAAAAGACAGAATGGCGCTGCAAATGATTGAGGATGCTGAAGCAGATGGAAGACTAAAACCAGGAGGAACAGTTATTGAAGGAACTTCGGGGAATACTGGAATGGGATTAGCGCTAGCTTGTATCATCAAAGGATACAAATTGATTTGTGTACTAAGCGACAAACAAAGTAAGGAAAAAATGGATATTTTGAGAGCTGTAGGTGCAGAAGTATATGTTTGCCCAACCAATGTAGCTCCAGAAGATCCAAGATCTTATTACAGTGTTTCTAAAAGATTAGCAACAGAAATTCCAAATTCTTGGTATGTAAATCAGTACGACAATCCTTCCAACACCAAAGCACATTATTTGAGTACAGGACCAGAAATTTGGGAACAAACTGAAGGTAAAATAACCCATTTTGTAGTGGGAGTTGGAACTGGAGGTACCATATCAGGAGTGGGTAAATACTTAAAAGAAAAAAATCCAAATATTAAAATTTGGGGAATTGATACCTATGGCTCTGTATTTAAAAAATATCATGAAACAGGTATTTTTGACGAAAATGAAATTTATCCATACATCACAGAGGGAATTGGAGAAGATATTCTTCCCAAAAATGTTGATTTTAGTGTGATTGATGGATTTGAAAAGGTGACTGATAAAGATGCCGCAGTATATCAGAGAAGATTGGCAAAAGAAGAAGGGATTTTTGTAGGAAACTCTGCCGGTTCGGCAATTAAGGGAATTTTACAACTCAAAGATCATTTCAAAGAAGATGATGTAATTGTGGTTTTATTTCACGATCACGGAAGTAGATATGTGGGTAAAATGTTTAATGATGATTGGATGAGAGACAGAGGTTTTTTGGATGAAAAGAAAGTTACTGCTTTGGATTTAATCAAAGATCATGCAGGCAAACACTTAGTTACGGTATCTCCAGACACACCCATTTCACAAGCGATTCAATTGATGCATCACTACAAAATTTCTCAGATTCCAGTTAATGATGGTGCTGAATTTGTGGGCGCTCTTACAGACACTAAATTATTTTCATCGCTTCTCGATAAACCAGAGTTGAAAGAACTTCCTGTAAAAACGATAATGGAATCATCATTTCCTATTGTAAAAAGTGATACTCCAATTGCCAATATTTCTAAACTTTTTGGTTCTGAAATACCAGCCATCTTGGTGAATTATGATAGCGACAAACACCATATCATTACCAGACAAGATATGATAAAAGCGATTTGTTAGTTTGCGTATAATAAACCTAACGTTTTGGCTAAAATACGAAGAAACGGTTTGGTAGGTTAGGGCTTTGTGTTTTAGCCTTTGTTGGCGAATGTATTATTGAATAATATTTTAATACTGATCTACAAAAGAATATACTAAATTATAAAAGTCTTCACCTCTATTATATGGATCATGCCCAATACTATCCATTTCAACATATGTTTTATTTGAAGAAGAGATACCATTATATAGAGCCTCACTTAACTTTGGAGGGACTACACAATCATATTTTCCAGATATAATTAAACTTGGTTTTGTTATGTTTATTAAATCGTTTGTTTGATTATTTCTGTCTGTTACATCTTCAAAGAAATCTGAAGGATTATTGCTGATTAAGAAGCCATTAGGAATACTTTGTCCAGGAGCAGTACCATGCCCGTTGGCAATATTTGGAGCTAGGTCATAAGTGTCGAACCCAGTTATAACTTGATGATTGGTTTTCCCTTCTTCCATTAAATAATTCCAAGAGACACTCCATCCATAATCCCATAATTGCGTTCCGTATTCTTCTATTGATGCTGTGTCTATAGAGTTACAATAGTCAAGAATTTCGTTCCATCTTTCTAAATTTTCTCCTTCTGATATTTCGATTTGAGATATTTCAATAAGTAGTTCATGGATATAGCTTATCCTCTCTTTCCATGTGTCTGATAATTTTAGTAGCCCACTTACGTTAATCATCCCATTTACTTGATCCTGATAATCGGGAGTTGACATAAATTCAGTAACGAGCTCTCCGCCCCAACTATGTCCCATTAGGTAAAATTGAGAACTTTCACCATACTTATGTTTTAATGTGTTAAGTATAGCATTCAGGTCTTCTGCATATTGAGCTCTTGTTGGCTCTGAGATTTCATCATCTGATAGAGCGGTAGCGCCATCCGATAGTCTCTGATTGTAATAAACAACGGCAAAATCTTCCTCTAGTTTTTCAATCGAAGGAGTGCCTATGTAAGACATCCCTGCCCCTCCTGGACCACCATGAACAACTACAATAAATTTTCCGGAAGAAACATTTCCTTCTACTAAAACAGGCATTTGAGCACCTTCAAAATCAACATAAAAGAAAGCATCTTGGTTTTGATCAGCATCTTCGATGTAAACTTTTGAGCAACCAACTATTAAGGTTAATGCTAATATAGATGTAAATAATTTTTTCATTAGAATTCTTTAATAGGTGATACGTTTACATTCTTGAACTTATATTCAAGGCCAAATAATACTCCTGCTTTATAGGTGGAGTATGGTCCAAATGATTTAGTGAAATGCATTGTTCGTGCTCTTAAACAAATTGGAATGTTAATTAAACTTTCAAAATTCCATCCTAAACCAAAAGAGGAAGGAAGAACTATTTCTTGATTTGAAAAATTATTGTTTTCAGTTACTGTCCCATCTGGGGAAACAGAATACACATCTGCAATTAGTTTGGTGTTTAAAACACCCATTCCAACTTTTCCGAATAATTGAAGTCCAAAGAAAAACTCTTTTTCAAGTGTTAAATCCCCAGTGATTATCGTGTTGGACGATTGGTTTTCAATACCGTAAAAATAACCGTTAACACCAATATTGAGTACTTCAGAACCTCTAACTTTTCTTCCTTCTTTTTCTTTGCTTTGATGAGATAGTAAAGTGTATTGCCCTTCAATATTCCAACCATTATTATTGATATAGGAGTTGAAATCATCTTCTCCTTCAGCAACTCCATCCGACATCCAAAAAGATTCGGAATAAAAGTTGGCTCCAATACGCAGTGCTGGTGTGGCATTATTATTTTGCCCTTTTATAGGAATAAGAGGGAATAGAAGCGAAATAATAAAAACAGAAATTAATTTCATAGAATTTAAATTTAGCGCAAAGTTAAAATTGATTTGATATTTGCCAACGGTTCTCAGCTATACGCAGGCAGGGATTCTAACCACTGAACTTCACACGAAGAACTGAACTTCAAATTTACCACTTTCCTGTCCTACGAAGCACGAAACCCCTGCTTGCGTATAGGTGATGTTGTGCCTTCGTTGTTCTTTTTCGTCCGTTTGTTTGTCGGTCGTTTTGGTCGTGGGTTGGGACAGACACACTCTTTGCCAAGCTTGGCTTTTAGCTTTGGCTTGTGAGGCTTGGCAATGTGTGTGGCTGTGAGCCTTGGCTATTTGATTTCTATTGCTTTCCATCCCCATTCATTTTTCTTTTTATTGAATGATAGTATTGCTCTTCCTTTTACCGCTTGACCGTCAGATAGCTTATT
>CAWUIK010000039.1:0-26825 GCA_963922585.1 uncultured Flavobacteriales bacterium
TAGAGCATCAGCCTTCCAAGCTGAGGGTCGCGAGTTCGAATCTCGTCTCCCGCTCTGGGCCAAAAGGAGAGATTGGTAAAATAGTTTTATCAATCCTCCTTTTTTGCGTTACATTTTCAGAGTTTTTCTGCCGATGTAGCTCAGGGGTAGAGTACTTCCTTGGTAAGGAAGAGGTCACGGGTTCAAATCCCGTCATCGGCTCATATAGATTGGATAGATTTTTCTTTTAAAGAAAACTATATAAAGTAAAAACAAAAAAAGTAATAATTAAACTTAAACATTAAGCAAAATGGCTAAAGCAAATTTCGAAAGAAAAAAACCGCACGTTAACATAGGAACTATTGGACACGTGGATCATGGTAAAACTACTTTGACTGCAGCGATTTCTTCAGTTTTGGCTGGTCAAGGATTAGCTGAGAAAAAAGATTTCTCTAGTATTGATAATGCTCCTGAGGAAAAAGAAAGAGGTATTACAATTAATACTGCTCACATTGAGTATGAAACAAACGCTAGACACTATGCTCACGTAGATTGTCCAGGTCACGCGGATTACGTTAAGAACATGGTAACAGGTGCTGCTCAGATGGATGGTGCTATTTTGGTTTGTGCTGCTACAGACGGACCAATGCCTCAAACTAGAGAGCACGTTTTATTATCTCTTCAAGTAAACGTACCTAGAATCGTTGTGTTCATGAATAAAGTGGATATGGTTGATGATCCTGAGTTGTTAGAGTTGGTTGAGATGGAATTGTCTGATTTGTTAGACTCTTATGGGTATACAGATACTCCTATCATTAAAGGTTCTGCTTTAGGAGCATTAAATGGTGAAGAGAAATGGGTTGCTACAGTTCAAGAATTAATGGATACAGTTGATACTTGGATTGAAACACCAGAAAGAGATACTGAAAAACCTTTCTTGATGTCTGTAGAAGACGTATTCTCTATCACAGGTAGAGGTACTGTTGCTACTGGAGCGATTGAAACAGGTATTATCAGAACTGGAGATCCAGTTGAAATCGTTGGTCTTCAAGAAGAAAAATTAACTTCGACTGTTACAGGAGTTGAGATGTTTAGAAAAATTCTTGACGAAGGTAGAGCTGGTGAAAACTGTGGTCTTTTATTAAGAGGTATTGAGAAAGAAGCTATTAAAAGAGGTATGGTTATTTCTAAACCAGGTTCTATTACACCACACAAAAAATTCAAAGCTGAGGTTTACGTTTTGAAAAAAGAAGAAGGTGGTCGTCACACTCCATTCCACAATAACTATAGACCACAGTTCTATTTAAGAACTTTGGATGTTACTGGAACAATTTCTCTTGGAGAAGGACGTGAGATGGTAATGCCAGGAGATAACGTAACAATTACTGTTGAGTTAATTACTCCAGTAGCGATGGACAAAGGACTTAGATTTGCAATCCGTGAGGGAGGTAGAACAGTTGGTGCTGGTCAGGTTACTGAAATTTTAGAGTAATAAAATAATTTAATTTTAGACAAAAGGCATACTCTCAAAAAGGGTAAGCCTTTTTGTCGCATACGGGCGTAGCTCAGCTGGTAGAGTAGTAGTCTCCAAAACTATTGGTCGTAGGTTCGAATCCTGCCGCCCGTGCTGGAGAAAAATAATAAGAAGATTAAAACTTAAATAAGTGGCTGGAATAAAAACATATATAGAAGAGGCTGTTACGGAACTTACAACAAAAGTTACTTGGCCAACTTGGGATGAATTGCAACAAAGTTCTCTCATCGTATTAGTAACAAGTTTACTTATTGCTATTTCTATTTGGTTAATGGACACAGTATTTGGAGTTGTTCCTAATGAAGATGGATTATTTGGATTTTGGAGAGGTTTATTAGGTATTTTCTATAATTTGAAATAAGAGTTACGCAATATGTCTGATACTAAGAAAAGATGGTACGTAATTCGCGCCATAAGTGGAAAGGAAAAAAGAGTTAAAGAACAACTCGAATTAGAGATTGATAGAAATAATCTAAATGATTACGTAGATCAGGTATTAATTCCTACTGAAAAAGTTTATCAAATTAAAAATGGTAAAAAAGTAAGTAAAGAAAAGTCTTATTTGCCAGGTTATGTTCTTATTGAAGCGGCTTTAATTGGAGAGGTAGAACACGTTATCAAATCATTGAACAACGTTATTGGTTTTTTAGGTGGGGAGAAAGGTGGAGATCCACTTCCAATGAGACAATCTGAGGTAAATAGAATTCTAGGTAAAGTTGATGAGTTAGCAGATTCTGATGCTGAAATGGATATACCTTATGTAGTTGGTGAAAATGTAAAAGTAACTGATGGACCTTTCAATAACTTTAACGGTGTTATTGAAGAAGTAAATGAAGAGAAAAAGAAACTTAAAGTTATGGTTAAGATTTTCGGAAGAAAAACACCATTGGAGTTAAGTTATTTGCAAGTAGAAAAGGAAGGATAAAAACATTGTAATCAAAAGCGATTAAAGCTTCCCGTTAGTAGATTACATATTATAAATAAATATATAACAATGGCAAAAGAAGTAAGTGGATTAATTAAACTTCAAGTCAAAGGCGGAGCCGCTAACCCATCTCCACCAGTAGGACCTGCGTTAGGTGCTAAAGGTGTTAATATCATGGAGTTCTGTAAGCAATTTAATGCTAGAACTCAAGATAAGGCTGGGAAAGTACTACCTTGTGTTATTACTGTTTATGCAGACAAATCTTTTGATTTTGTTATTAAGACTCCACCAGCAGCGGTACAATTAATGGAAGCTGCAAAAATTAAGAAAGGATCTCCTGAATCTAACAAGAAGAAGGTAGGATCTGTTTCGTGGGATCAAGTAAAAGCAATAGCAGAAGATAAAATGTCTGATTTGAACTGCTTTACTGCTGAATCAGCAATGAAAATGGTTGCAGGTACAGCAAGAAGTATGGGATTAACAGTAAAAGGAACCGCCCCATGGGGTTAAGTAATCTGAATTAACAGAAAAATTATGGCACTAACAAAGAAGAGAAAAGAGGCAATTGCAAAATTCGATGCTGAGAAGTATTACTCTTTGACCGAAGCTTCTGAAGTTGTTAAGAGTATAACAACAACTAATTTTGACGCATCTGTTGATGTTGCCGTGAGATTAGGAGTAGATCCACGTAAAGCTAACCAAATGGTTAGAGGCACTGTATCACTTCCTCATGGAACAGGTAAAGATGTGAAAGTTTTAGTATTGTGTACTCCAGACAAAGAAGCTGAAGCTAAAGAGGCCGGTGCTGATTATGTTGGACTTGACGATTATATCGATAAAATCAAAGGTGGTTGGACAGATGTAGATGTTATTGTAACCATGCCTTCTGTAATGGGTAAAGTTGGTGCTCTAGGTCGTATTTTAGGACCAAGAGGATTAATGCCTAATCCAAAAACAGGAACAGTTACAATGAACGTAGGTCAAGCGGTAACAGATGTAAAAGCTGGAAAAATCGACTTTAAAGTTGATAAATACGGAATTATACATGCAGCAATCGGAAAGGCTTCTTTCGAATCAGAAAAACTTGCAGAAAATGCACAAGAATTGATTTCAACTTTGATTAAATTAAAACCAACCTCAGCAAAAGGAACTTATGTAAAAAGTATTACAATTTCAAGTTCTATGAGTCCAGGTGTTAAAATCGAACCAAAATCAGTTACTGCATAATCTTCAAAAAAAATCAAACATGAACAGAGAAGATAAAAAAATCGCTATCGATGCAATTGCAGACAAACTTTCTGGTGCGAATGTTTTTTATTTAGCAGACACATCACAATTAGACTCAGAAAAAACAAGTAGTCTAAGAAGAATGTGTTTTAATAAAAACATTCAAATGACTGTTGTAAAAAACAAGTTGTTACAGAAAGCTTTAGAAAAAATCGAAGGCAAAGATTATTCAGAAATGTATAGTGTTTTGGCAGGTCCAACTGCAATATTGATTTCAGAAGTAGGAAATGCTCCTGCAAGATTGATTAAAGAATTTCGTAAGAAAGGTGATAGACCAATTTTGAAGGCAGCTTATATTGAAGAGTCGGTTTATATTGGTGATGACCAATTAGAAAACTTATGTAATGTCAAATCTAAAGAAGAACTTCTTGGAGAAGTTATTACATTACTTCAATCTCCTGCTAAGAATGTAGTTTCTGCACTTAAATCAAGTGGAGGTACTATTGCAGGATTAGTTAAAACATTATCAGAAAGAGAAAATTAAATTAACATTTAACAAGCGTTAAATATAAACTTTAAAAATCAAAAAAAAATGGCGGATATTAAAGCTATGGCAGAAAGTTTAGTAAACTTAACTGTAAAAGAAGTAAATGAACTAGCACAAGTTCTTAAAGATGAATACGGAATCGAACCTGCTGCTGCTGCAGTAGCAGTAGCTGCTGGTCCAGCTGCTGGAGGTGGTGATGCTGCTGAAGAAAAAACATCTTTTGATGTAATTCTTAAGTCAGCTGGTGCTGCTAAATTAGCTGTTGTTAAAGCGGTTAAAGAATTAACAGGTCTTGGTCTTAAAGAGGCAAAAGATGTTGTTGATGGAGCTCCTGCACCTGTAAAAGAAGGTGTAGGTAAAGACGAAGCTGAAGGGTTGAAAAAAGCTCTTGAAGAAGCTGGTGCTGAAGTAGAATTGAAGTAATACAATTACTATTCTCAATAGGTTTAGGTGTTTCCACATCAATTTTGATGTGGAAATTTACCTAAACCATTTGTGGTTTATATCCACAAAGAATTTTTTCCTTGCTCATCAGTTCTGACTACCTTAAAGTAGGGCAGAAATTGTTAAACAAAAATTATCGTAGCCTTGGCAACAATTGATAAAACAACAAATAGGATTAATTTCGCTTCAAGTAAGTTGAACTTTCCTTATCCGGATTTCTTAGAAATCCAATTAAAATCTTTCCAAGAGTTTTTTCAACTAGAAACTACTCCTGAGAATAGACAAAACGAAGGACTTTTTAAAGTTTTCGCAGAAAACTTTCCAATAACTGATACGAGAAATCAGTTTGTACTAGAGTTTCTAGATTACTTTGTTGACCCACCTAGATATACAATCGATGAATGTGTTGAAAGAGGATTAACTTATTCAATTCCTTTAAAAGCGGTTTTAAAGTTATATTGTACAGATCCAGAGCATGAAGATTTTGAAACTATTGTACAAGAAGTTTATTTAGGTACAATTCCTTACATGACTCCAAGAGGTTCTTTTGTTATAAATGGAGCTGAAAGAGTTATCGTATCTCAATTACATAGATCACCTGGTGTTTTCTTTGGACAAAGCAGACACGCAAATGGAACAAAATTATATTCCGCTAGAGTAATTCCTTTTAAAGGTTCATGGATTGAGTTTGCTACTGACATTAATAATGTCATGTATGCTTATATTGATAGAAAGAAAAAGCTTCCAGTTACTACGCTATTTAGAGCGATTGGTTTTGAAAGCGATAAAGATATATTAGAAATATTTGGTCTTGCTGATGAAATAAAAGTAACAAAAGCAGGATTGAAAAATGCTGTTGGTAGAATTTTAGCAGCTCGTGTTCTTAAAACATGGATTGAAGATTTCGTAGATGAAGATACAGGAGAAGTTGTTTCTATTGAAAGAAATGAAGTTCTTATAGATCGTGAAACTGAAATAGCCAAAGAGCACATTGATTTGATTGTTGATGCTGGTGTCAAGTCAATTATCCTCCATAAAGAGGACGTTAACTCTGCTGATTTTGCTATAATCTACAACACTTTACAAAAAGATACTTCAAATTCTGAAAAAGAAGCCGTTGAATTTATTTATAGATTGTTACGTAACGCTGAACCACCAGATGAAGATACTGCAAGAGGTGTAATTGATAAACTTTTCTTCTCAGAACAAAGATATGATTTGGGAGAGGTTGGTCGTTATAGAATCAATAAAAAATTAAAACTAGATGAGTCTTTTGATCAAAGAGTTTTGACTAAAAATGACATCATTTCGATTGTTAAATATTTGATTGAATTAATCAACTCAAAAACTGATGTAGATGATATTGATCACTTGAGCAACAGACGTGTAAGAACAGTAGGTGAACAACTTCATTCTCAATTCGGTGTAGGTTTAGCAAGAATGGCTAGAACTATTAGAGAAAGAATGAACGTTAGAGATAACGAGGTATTTACTCCAATTGATTTAATTAACGCAAAAACACTATCATCAGTAATTAATTCTTTCTTTGGAACAAATCAGTTATCTCAGTTTATGGATCAAACAAATCCATTAGCAGAGGTTACTCACAAAAGAAGATTGTCTGCACTTGGGCCAGGTGGTTTATCTAGAGAAAGAGCTGGATTTGAGGTGCGTGATGTTCACTACACTCATTATGGTCGTCTTTGTACTATAGAAACTCCTGAGGGACCAAACATCGGTTTGATTTCTTCTTTAAGTGTTTATGCTAAGGTTAATAGATTAGGTTTCATTGAAACTCCATATAGAGAAGTAAAAGAAGGAAAAGTTGCTTTAGAAAAAGAACCTATTTATTTAAGTGCTGAAGAAGAGGAAGATAAAAGAATTGCTCAAGCTACTGCAGATATCGATGATAAAGGAGTTTTTCAAGGAGATGTAATTTCTCGTTTGGTTGGTGACTTCCCAATTGTTTCTCCAAAAGAGATCGATTTAATGGATGTAGGGGCTAATCAAATTGCATCTATTGCTGCATCTTGTATTCCTTTCTTAGAAAATGATGATGCGAACAGAGCCTTGATGGGATCTAACATGCAACGTCAAGCGGTTCCACTTTTAAGACCTAACTCACCCATTGTTGGAACAGGAATTGAACATTTAGTGGCAAGAGATTCAAGAGTCCTCTTACATGCTGAACTTGATGGAGAAGTTGTTTACGTAGATTCTACAGAAATTCACATTAAATATAATCTTACAGAAGATGAGAGATTGGTTCGTTTTGAAGATGAAATTACTAAATATGAACTGATTAAATATAGAAAAACCAACCAAGGAACTTCTATCAATCTTAAACCTATTGTTTCTAAAGGACAAAAAGTATCTAAAGGACAAGTTTTGGTTGAAGGTTATGGAACTCAAAAAGGTGAATTGGCTTTAGGTCAAAATCTTAAAGTAGCTTTCATGCCTTGGAAAGGATATAACTTTGAGGATGCTATCGTAATCTCTGAAAGAGTAGTTAGTGAAGATATATTTACATCTATTCATATTGATGAATATTCTTTAGAAGTTAGAGATACTAAAAGAGGTTTGGAAGAATTAACTGCTGATATACCTAACGTTAGTGAAGAAGCTACTAAAGATCTAGATGAGAATGGTGTTATTAGAATTGGAGCTGAGGTTAGACCTGGTGATATTCTAATTGGTAAAATTACTCCAAAAGGTGAGAGTGATCCTTCACCAGAAGAAAAGTTGTTAAGAGCTATCTTTGGGGATAAAGCAGGTGATGTAAAGGATGCTTCATTGAAAGTTTCACCTTCTGTAACAGGTGTTGTTATTGAAAAGAAATTATTCTCTAAAGCAATCAAAGACAGAAAATCTAAAGCTGCTGACAAACCAATCCTTGAGCAAATAGATGCTGAAATGGATAAGGAATTGGCAGTATTAAAAGATACATTGATTGAAAAGTTGATGTTCATTATTGGAGATAGAAAATGTCAAGGTGTTTTCAACAATTTCAAAGAAGAAGTAATCAAGAAAGGTGTTAAATTTTCTGACAAACTATTAAGAGAAATTGAGTTTATTCATATCAATCCTAAAAATTGGACAGGTGATGAAACTCAAGATGCTTTAATTGAAAAAACACTTCACAATTACAATATGAAAGCTACAGATGTAATGGGACATTTCAAAAGAAAGAAATTCCAAGTGTCTGTAGGAGATGAATTACCTAATGGAATTATGCAATTAGCAAAAGTTTACTTAGCTAAAAAGCGTAAACTTAAAGTAGGTGATAAAATGGCTGGTCGTCATGGAAATAAAGGTATTGTATCGAGAATTGTTCGTAGAGAAGACATGCCTTTCCTTGAAGATGGAACTCCAGTAGATATTGTATTAAATCCGCTTGGTGTACCTTCTCGTATGAACTTAGGTCAAATTTATGAAACTGTTCTTGGTTGGGCAGGTGAAAAATTAGGTAAAAAGTTCGCTACACCTATCTTTGATGGTGCTACATTAGAAGAAATCAACAATTATTCTGATGAAGCAGGAATTCCAAGAAATGGTAGAGCATATTTATACGATGGAGGAACGGGTGAAAGATTTGATCAGCCTGCTACAGTTGGTATCATTTACATGATTAAATTGAGCCACATGGTTGATGATAAAATGCACGCTCGTTCTATAGGGCCTTACTCTTTAATTACACAACAACCATTGGGTGGTAAAGCACAATTTGGTGGTCAGCGTTTTGGAGAGATGGAGGTATGGGCTTTAGAAGCATTTGGAGCATCTAACATTCTTCAAGAAATTCTTACTGTTAAATCGGATGACGTTGTAGGTAGAGCAAAAACTTACGAATCAATCGTTAAAGGTAAAAATTTACCAACTCCGGGAATTCCGGAATCGTTCAATGTATTGTTGAATGAGTTAAGTGGTTTAGGATTAAATATTACATTAGATTAAAATCAGTTTTTCCCTTGCTAATTTTAGCAAGGGAATTAATTGTTTAATCATTAAATACAAATAAAAACTTATGGCTTTCAGAAAAGAAACAAAAGTTAACAGTACTTTTAACAGAATTATCATCAGTTTGGCATCACCTGAACAGATTTTATCTAAATCTAATGGTGAAGTATTAAAACCTGAGACAATTAATTACAGAACCTATAAACCAGAAAGAGATGGTTTGTTTTGTGAGAGAATTTTCGGACCTGTAAAAGATTACGAATGTCATTGTGGTAAATATAAAAGAATCAGATATAAAGGAATTGTATGTGATAGATGTGGTGTTGAAGTTACTGAAAAGAAAGTAAGAAGAGAAAGAATGGGGCACATCAATCTTGTTGTACCTGTAGCTCATATCTGGTATTTTAGATCACTTCCTAACAAAATTGGTTATCTTTTAGGGTTACCTTCAAAAAAATTAGATCAAATCATATATTATGAAAGATATATGGTTTTGCAAGCAGGTATTGCTAAGAAATTGGATGGTTCTGATTTTGAAAAATATGAATTCCTTACAGAGGAAGAATATTTAGATATTATGGATACGCTTCCAAGAGAAAATCAATATTTAGAAGATACAGATCCTAATAAGTTTATCGCTAAAATGGGTGCAGAAGCACTTTATGATGCTTTACAAAATATTGATTTACATGCTGAGTCTTTTGACTTAAGGTTAAAAGCAAGTACTGAAACTTCTCAACAAAGAAAGAATGAAGCTTTAAAAAGACTTCAGGTGATCGAAGGTTTCAGAGATTCTCAAGAGACAATCGATAACAGACCAGAATGGATGATTGTAAGAGTAGTTCCAGTTATTCCTCCTGATTTAAGACCATTAGTTCCACTTGATGGAGGTAGGTTTGCAACATCAGATTTGAACGATTTATACAGAAGAGTAATTATCAGAAATAATCGTTTGAAAAGACTTATCGAAATTAAAGCTCCTGAAGTGATTCTTAGAAATGAGAAACGTATGCTTCAAGAGTCTGTGGATTCTTTGTTTGATAACTCAAGAAAATCTTCTGCAGTAAAAACAGATAAAAACAGACCTTTAAAATCACTTTCTGATTCATTGAAAGGAAAACAAGGTCGTTTCCGTCAAAATTTATTAGGAAAACGTGTGGATTATTCTGCTCGTTCAGTTATTGTTGTTGGACCAACGTTGAAACTTCATGAATGTGGTCTTCCTAAAAATATGGCAGCAGAACTTTACAAACCGTTTATCATCAGAAAAATGATTGAAAGAGGTATTGTAAAAACAGTTAAATCTGCAAAGAAAATAGTTGATAAAAAAGAACCAGTTGTTTGGGATATCTTAGAAAATGTTCTAAAAGGACATCCAGTCTTATTGAATAGAGCCCCTACGCTACACAGATTAGGTATTCAAGCATTCCAACCCAAACTTATCGAAGGAAAAGCGATTCAATTGCATCCTCTAGTTTGTACGGCTTTTAATGCGGATTTTGATGGTGACCAGATGGCGGTTCACTTACCATTAGGTAACGCTGCAATTCTTGAAGCACAATTATTGATGTTGGCTTCTCACAATATACTTAACCCTGCAAATGGTGCTCCAATTACTGTCCCTTCTCAGGATATGGTTTTGGGTCTATATTATATGACCAAACCTAGAAGACATACAGAAGAATATCCAGTTCCTGGAGAAGATATGACTTTTTACTCTCCTGAAGAGGTGATTATTGCATATAACGAAAAGAAAGTTTCTTTGCATGCTAATATCAAAGTAAAAGTTAAAGATATTGTTGATGGTGAATACGTTGAAAGAATCGTAGAAACTACTACTGGTAGAGTATTATTCAACGAAGTTGTTCCACCAGAAGCTGGATACATAAACGAACTTTTGACTAAAAAATCTTTAAGAGATATAATTAGTGAGATTCTTAAGAAAACGAATGTTGCTGTAACTGCCAAATTCCTTGATGAAATGAAGGATTTAGGATATTACATGGCATTTAGAGGTGGACTTTCATTCAATTTAGGTGATGTAGTAGTTCCAGCTGAAAAAGAGATCTTGATTAATAAAGCAAGAGAAGAAGTCGAAGAAGTCAAGATGAACTATAACATGGGTCTAATCACTAATAACGAGAGATACAATCAAATTATTGATATTTGGACACATACCAACTCTAGATTGACTTTTACTTTGATGGATAAATTGAAAAATGATCAACAAGGATTTAATTCAGTTTATATGATGATGGATTCTGGAGCTAGAGGATCTAAAGAGCAAATTAGACAGTTGTCAGGAATGCGTGGATTGATGGCTAAGCCTCAAAAATCTGGAGCATCTGGAGGACAGGATATTATTGAAAATCCAATTCTTTCTAACTTTAAAGAAGGTCTTACTATCTTAGATTACTTTATCTCTACTCACGGTGCTCGTAAAGGTCTTGCCGATACAGCACTTAAAACAGCAGATGCTGGTTACTTAACAAGAAGACTTGTGGATGTAGCTCAGGATGTTGTTGTAAACATTGAAGATTGTGGAACGCTTAGAGGACTTAAAGTTTCTGCACTTAAAAAAGATGATGAAGTTGTTGAATCGCTTTATGATAGAGTTTTAGGTCGTGTTGCTTTAGATGATGTTAGACATCCTGAAACAGGAGATATCATTATTGAGGAAGGAGAAGAGATTACTGAAAAATATGCTAAAGCAATCGAAGAAGCAGAAATCGAAGAAGTTGAAATTAGATCTGTTTTAACTTGTGAACATACAAGAGGTGTTTGTGCTAAATGTTATGGAAGAAATCTTGCTTCTGGTAAAATGGTTCAAAAAGGAGAAGCTGTAGGAGTTATTGCTGCTCAGTCTATTGGTGAGCCAGGTACACAGTTGACATTAAGAACATTCCACGTAGGTGGTACTGCATCTAATATTGCTGATGAATCAGAAATCAGAGCAAGACATAATGGTAAGCTTGAAATTGAAGATTTAAGAACAGTTACAAGAACTAATGCAGAAGGAGAGCAATTTGAAGTAGTTATTGGTAGAGGTGCTGAAATGAGAATTGTTAATCCAGATACTGGAATTACACTTATGACAGGTAACATACCTTATGGTTCTCAGTTTTTTGCAAAAAATAATGCTAAAATCAAAAAAGGAGACTTAATCTGTAAATGGGATCCATACAATGCCTTGATTATTACAGAGGTGGAAGGTAAAGTTGAGTTTGTAAATCTTGTAGAAGGTGAAACTTACCGTGAGGAAGTCGATGAGCAAACAGGATTTACTGAAATTGTAATTAGAGAATCTAGAAACAAAAAAGTAATTCCATCTATCTCTATCGTTGATAAAAAAGGTGTTGAATTAAAATCATATAGTTTACCTGTAGATGCACACGTTTCTGTAAAAGATGGACAAACACTTTCAAGTGGTGATATCGTTGTGAAAATACCTAGAAAAGCAGGTAAATCAGGAGATATTACTGGAGGTCTTCCAAGAGTAACAGAGATGTTTGAGGCAAGAAATCCTTCTAATCCAGCAGTTGTTACTGAAATTGATGGTATCGTAACGTACGGTAAAATTAAAAGAGGTAATAGAGAGGTTATCGTAACTGCTAAAACTGGAGAGGTTAAGAAGTATTTGGTGCCGCTTTCTAGACATATTCTTGCTCAAGAAAATGATTTTATCAAAGCAGGTGATTTACTTTCTACAGGTGCTGTGACTCCAAAAGATATTTTAGATATCAAAGGACCTACTGCAGTTCAAGAATATATCGTAAACGAAATCCAAGAGGTATATAGACTTCAAGGGGTGAAAATTAACGATAAACATTATGAAGTTATTGTAAGACAAATGATGCGTAAAGTTATCATCTTGGATCCAGGTGATTCTAAATTCTTAGAAGGAACTTCAGTTAACAAATGGGAGTTTATTGAAGAGAATGATAACCTTTGGGGTAAAAAGTTTGTTCTTGACGCTGGAGAATCTTCAAATCTTAAAGCTGGACAGATTATTTCTGCTAGAAAATTAAGAGATGAAAATGCTTACTTAAAAAGAAATGATAAGAAAACAGTAGAAGCTAGAGATATCATCTTAGCGACTGCTCAACCAGTACTACAAGGTATTACAAGAGCTTCGCTTCATACTGATAGTTTCATCTCTGCAGCTTCTTTCCAAGAAACAACTAAAGTGTTGAATAATGCTGCAGTTCATGCAAAAGTAGATCATCTACTTGGATTGAAAGAAAACGTTATCGTTGGACATAAAATCCCTGCTGGAACTGGTATGAGAGACTTCCAACAATTGAATGTAGGTTCAAAAGAGGAATTCAACAGATTAGTTACTGAAGAAGAAACTGTTGGTTCAATGAAATAATTCATTTTAATATATTTTAATATCCCCTTTATCAGAAATGATAAAGGGGATTTTTTTTTACTTAATTCTAGCCAAGTTGTGTCAACACTTTTTATAGTAACAGCATAAATTATATATTGTTTTGGCACTTCGATCAACGTGGAGAAGTCTTAAACATTAGAATAATAGATATCTCCTCCGCAACTGCGGAGGTCGATATGACAAAATATTATTATTAGAATACAAGCACAAAATTTAAGGTTAATAACAATTGTTAATAAACTGCATTCATAACTTTTTTGAGATAAAATATAAAAGTTTACCTAAAAATAACCTTACCTTTGCAATAGTATAATTATGGCAGAACAAATAGGAGATATCATTAAAACAAACCAAGGTGGAACTAGAAAAATAGCACCTACATCTGTAAATCTAAGTCTGATTGGAGGTAAACTTCCTCCTCAAGCTTTAGACATGGAAATTGCGGTGCTTGGAGCATTAATGCTTCAAAGAGATCCTGTAAATGAAGTGATTGATATCCTAGAGCCAGAAAGTTTTTACAAAGAAGCGCATCAAAAAATATATAGAGCCATCAAAGATTTGTTCGGTGAGTCTCAACCTATAGATATTCTCACTGTTACACAAAAACTTCGTTCTAAAGGTGAAATTGACGAAGTGGGTGGACCGTTTTACATTTCTCAATTAACCAACAGAGTTGCTTCTACAGCAAACACTGAAGCTCATGCTCGTATTATTTCTCAAAAATATATTTTAAGAGAATTAATAAAAGTATCAAGTAATGTCATCAACAAAGCGTATGACGAAACCACAGATGTTTTTGATTTACTTGATGAAGCTGAAAGTTCTCTTTTTAAAGTTGCTGAAGGAAATATTAGAAAGAGTTATGATACCATGAAAGATTTGGTTTATCAAGCGAGTAAAGAGATTGAAATTGCCATGAATCGTGAGGATGGAATCAGTGGAATACCTTCTGGTTTTACAGATTTGGATAGAGTTACTTCTGGATGGCAAAAATCTGATATGGTGGTAATCGCTGCTCGTCCTGGTATGGGTAAAACAGCTTTCGTATTGTCTTTGGCAAGAAATGTAGCGGTAAAATACAACCACGCTGTAGCAGTTTTCTCGTTGGAGATGAGTTCCTTGCAATTGGTAAATCGTTTGATTTCTGGTGAAGCAGAAATTCCAGCAGAAGATATTCGTAAAGGTAATTTTACTAAAGAAAAGTTTAATCAATTTTTTGAGAGAACAAAAAAATTATCAGAAGCACCTTTATTTATTGATGATACTCCAGCACTTTCTGTTTTCGAATTGAGAGCAAAATGTCGTAGATTGAAGTCTCAAAATGATATCAATTTGGTAATTATTGATTATTTACAATTGATGTCGGCAGGAGGCTCAGGAGGTAATAGAGAGCAAGAAATTTCTACTATTTCTAGATCTATCAAAGAAATTGCAAAGGAATTAAATGTTCCTATACTGGCATTATCTCAGTTAAGCAGGTCTGTAGAATCTAGAGGTGGAGACAAGCGTCCTATGCTTTCAGATTTGAGAGAGTCTGGAGCGATTGAGCAAGATGCGGATATTGTGTGTTTTATTTACAGACCCGAATATTACCAATTAGATACTTGGCCGGACAATACACCTTGTGCAGGACAGGGAGAAATTATTATCGCAAAACACAGAAACGGTTCCCTTGAAGATGTAAGATTGAAATTTATCGGTAAGTATGCTAAATTTGACAATTTAGAAGCTTTTGATGAAGGCTACTCCACAAGTGCTGTGTCTAATTATACAGGAGGTGATGATTTTGACGATGGTTTTGCCAACTACACTTTACCTTCAAAAATGAATTCAGATACTAGTTTTGATTCGGATTTTGATAAGTCTGATGATGATGACGATGTTTTTTAAACTACATTCCTTTTGATACAATCAATACAAATACTAGTATTGCCCGAAATTGCTTTTGATGAAAAAGCCATTAAAAATGAAATCGCTCAAGAACTAAATTTGAAATCCGATTTCGATTTCAAAATTTCCAAAAGATCTATTGACGCTAGAAAAGTACCAGTAAGATATTTGCTCACCATAGAGGTTTATATTCAAGAAAAAGCACCTGATGTAAAAATCGATTTCCTTTTTGAAAAACTTCCTAATAATGCTAAAGTAATTCATATCATTGGTGCTGGCCCCGCAGGAATGTTTGCAGGTATACAGGCAATTGAAAATGGTTTTAAACCCATTATTTTTGAAAGGGGAAAAAAGGTCAAAGAAAGAAGAATAGATTTAGCCAAAATTACCAAAGAACAACTCGTGAATCCAGACTCAAATTACTGTTTTGGAGAAGGTGGAGCAGGAACTTATTCTGACGGAAAACTCTATACCAGAAGTAAGAAAAAAGGAAGTGTAAGAAAAATTTTAGAGCAATTGGTCTATTTTGGCGCCAATGAAGATATCCTTGTCAATGCGCATCCGCATATTGGAACCAACAAACTTCCTCAAATTATAGAAAATATTCGCGAAACAATAATCGAAAAAGGAGGCGAATTTCATTTCGATTCTAAATTGACAGACATTTCTATTTCGGATAACAAAATCATTGGAATTGAAATAAATGGTTCGACTAAAATCCCTTGTGAACAGTTAATTTTGGCTACGGGTCATAGTGCCAGAGATGTTTATGAATTGCTTTATAAGAAAAGCATAGACATTGAGTTCAAGCCATTCGCATTGGGTGTCAGAGTAGAACATAGTCAAAGTTTAATAGATAGTATTCAATATAAAATGGAAGATAGAGGCGAGTATTTACCTCCCGCTTCTTATAGTTTGGTGCATAAAACCAAAGATAGAGGCGTTTATTCTTTTTGTATGTGTCCAGGCGGAATCATTGCACCATGCGCTACAGATAATGGCGAAGTAGTTACTAATGGCTGGTCGCCAAGTAAGCGAAATAATCCATACAGCAATTCAGGAATAGTTACAGAAGTGAAATGGGAAGACATCCCTGAATTTCACCAATATGGACCTTTAGCAGGTTTGGAATTTCAAAAAAGTGTAGAAAAAAAATGTTGGTTGGCAGGTGGGAAAACACAACAAGTTCCTGCTCAAAGGTTAGTAGATTTTGTAAAACAAAGACCTTCTAAAGATTTACCCAAAACATCTTATTTTCCGGGACTCGTTTCGGTTGATTTGAATGAAGTTTTGCCGCCTTTTATTGCCAAAAATTTAAGAGAAGGCTTTGAGGCTTTTGGAAAAAAAATGAGAGGGTATCTTACCAATGATGCTGTGATTCACGGAACAGAATCCAGAACATCATCACCAGTTAGAATTCCAAGAGATAGAGAAACTTTTGAGCATATTTCTATTAAAGGTCTGTATCCTTGTGCTGAAGGTGCTGGCTATGCAGGAGGAATTGTTTCCGCAGCGATTGATGGACAGAATTGTGTGAATGCTATTTGTGGTGTGAAATCAGATAACCTTCGCTAAACTACTTCGCTTTACATCTACACAAAATTTTCGAAGTACAAATTGCTTCGTAGTTCGAGGCGCTTCGGTTATTGAAAAAATCTGAGATAGGAAAGAGTGAGACAATGAATTAATTTGATAATTAGATAATGAAATAATTGGTTTAATGTACTTGTCACATCGACCTTGTGGAGATGTCTAGATTTGAAGTTAAAAGTGTAATCAGATAACCTTCTCTAAACTACTTCGCTTTACTTCTACACAAAATTTTCGAAGTACAAAGGGCTTCGTAGTTCAAGGCGCTACGGTTATTGAAAAAACCTGAGATAGGAAATCAGAAAGTTGAAATCTGAGATAGAAAATTCGAAATAATTACTACATTAGTCGTAAGACTTGAGACGTAATACGTTTTAAAAAAATACAAGTCTTAAAATCTTTTGTCTTGAAGTCTTTTGTCTTAAAATCTTTTGTCTTGAAGTCTTTTGTCTTATAGTCTTTCGTCTAAAAATTAAACCACCTCTTCAAACTGCCCAACAATACCGTCCAAAACGTCTAACAATTCTTCATGTGTTTCCAAAGTCACCAATTGAGTTCTCACAGGTTTGAAATTTTCTATGCCTTTGAAATAATTGGTATAATGTCTTCTCATTTCTACAATGCCTAATTTTTCACCTTTCCATTCAACAGAAAAATTAAGATGTTCTTTGGTTACATCAACTCGTTCTTGAAGCGATGCAGGAGGAGGAACTGTTCCTGTTTTGATATAATGTTTTACTTCATTAAAAAACCAAGGATTTCCAATAGAAGCTCTTCCTATCATGACACCGTCCACACCGTATTTGTTTTTGTATTCCACCGCTTTTTGAGGGGTGTTGATGTCTCCATTACCAAATACAGGAATATGTAATCTTGGATTGTTTTTTGTTTCAGCAATTAATGTCCAATCCGCATCACCTTTGTACATTTGTTTTCTTGTTCTGCCGTGAATCGAAATTGCTTTAATACCTACATCTTGAAGTCTTTCGGCAACTTCTACAATATATTTAGTGTTTTCATCCCAACCCAAACGTGTTTTTACAGTTACGGGTAAGTTGGTGCTTTTTACAATTTCAGCAGTAAGTTTCACCATTTTCGGAATGTCTTGAAGAATTCCTGCTCCAGAACCTTTGCAAGCCACTTTTTTTACGGGGCATCCATAATTGATATCTATGAGATCTGGACGTGCAGCCTCGCAAATTTCAGCAGATTTTCGCATCGAACTGATTTCATTTCCAAATATTTGAATACCCAAAGGTCTTTCATATTCGAAAAAATCTAATTTTTGAACACTTTTAGCAGCGTCTCTTATTAATCCTTCAGAGGAAATAAACTCGGTAAACATAAGGTCTGCGCCATATTTTTTGCACAAAGCTCTAAATGGTGGATCGCTCACGTCTTCCATCGGAGCTAATAAAAGTGGAAAATCACCTAATTCTATGTTGTCTATCTTTACCAAAAGTGTATTTTTGAACTGCAAAATTAATCAACCTTTTGAAAAACGGCTTACTTCATCATACAAAACCTTGGGAGAAGGTGCTTTATTTCTTCTCTTTGTTCTTTTTGAGTATCATTTTGTACTCGATATTTACGGTTTTGTTCTGCAATACCGTTTTGGGAGTAGATTTGGAGAATTTTGATAGCCAAGATTTTTCTAGTATGGAGACTATCCGTTTGAATAAAATATTGAATTTTATTTCGCATATCTTTCTTTTTATTTTGCCTCCATTGTTTTATGCTAAATTAATTAGTTTCGAACCAAAAGAAGTCTATTTATTTCGTCCAGCGCATAATTTATATTGGATGATTTTTCCGATTGGACTTATTTTCTTGACTTTATTGAATGGATTGCTTTTCGAATGGAATCATAGTCTTGATTTTACATTTATTTCTAAAGAATTTCATGACACTTTGGTGTACGAACAAGCGGTGAGAGAGAAAGCCATTTATGCTTATGTAGGGACAACATGGAAAAGTTATTTTGTGAATTTATTTCTCATTGCTTTAATTCCTGCTATAGGAGAGGAGTTGACTTTTAGAGGGGTTTTACAACATCTTATAGGGAAAGCCACTAACAATGTTTATGTTGGAGTTGTTGTCTCGGCTTTGTTATTTGCTTTGATTCATTTTCAGCCTTTTAATATCATCCCAATCTTTGTGTTGGGATTGGCCTATGGTTTTATAGTGATGTACACAGGTAGTATTTTGATAACCATAGCACTTCATTTTGCCAATAATTTTATTTCCATCACCATAATGCACCTTTCTAGGTATTATGGCTGGGAAGAATATTCAACATCTGTTTACATTGACTTAGCCATTGTTTTAGCTGCTTTTGTTTTGATTTTTTATATCCTAAAAAACAAACCAGAACTTTCCAAATGGAATGAAGTAAAAGGAATTTATTTGAGGTAATAACTAAGTCTAACTAAAATCAAATGACTAAAAATCTAATAAAATATCTCTGGATTCTCAGCGTTTTTATCGTTGCTTGTGCATCAAAAGAAACATCAAATAAAACATCCGAAAATAAAAATGAAACAATAAATAAAGTTGTTCAAGATTCCATTGAACCTATTGATGAAAATGAGGTTTTAATTTCTTTTATGGATGAAGATGAATGGGAATATGGCTACAAAAATTTGAAAGGAGATACGATTATTCCTTTAGGGAAATATACCGTTTGTTTTACAGATACTTTCAAAACGTATGCTATTGTCATTCATCCAGAAAATGGAATGGTTGCTATTAACAAGAAAGAAGAAATTATGTATAATGTTTTTGTTTACGACAATGGTCCAGATTATATTTCTGATGGACTTTTTCGTATCGTAAAGAATGATAAAATTGGTTATGCAGATTCCCAAACTGGGGAAATTGTAATTGAGCCACAATATAAATGTGCATGGGAATTTGAAAACGGAAAAGCCCAAGTTGCAAATGATTGCAACATTCACAAAGACGGAGAATATTCAATTTGGAAAAGCGATAACTGGTTTTTTATAGATAAACAAGGAAATAAAGTTAATTGACCTGAGTTCGAAATATACTTATTGAAAATTTTAGTTTGTTGTAGGTGATTAAAACATTAATATTCAAAGAGTTGGCTTTACAATATGTATAGTAAAAATACTATACTGTTTAAAATTTCAGAAAAACCCAAATAAGTGCTAAAATTACACGTTTTACAATTTTGAAAAGAAGAAAAAGTCTATAATGCTTTTTGATTTAGCAATAATAGTTTATATTTGCTTTTTTAAATAGCAAAATGGAAAAACTAGTAGAAAAATCCGCTCGAAAAATAAATAATGTGTCAATAGCATTTAAACGCTATTTATACCATGAAATCAATAAATCCAATCGATTAATAGCCATTAAGGGAGCAAGAGGAACTGGAAAAACAACTTTATTGCTTCAACTTGCTAAAGATTATAAATCAGATGAGGTGCTATATGTAGCTTTAGATGATTTATTTTTTTCTGAAAACACGCTATACGGTCTTGCTGAAAAGTTTGCAAAAATTGGAGGTAAAATTATTTTAATTGATGAGGTTCATAAATACCCAAATTGGTCTCGCGAACTAAAGTTAGTATATGACGATTTCGAAGATTTAAAAGTCATTTTTACATCCTCATCCATATTGGATATTTATAAAGGAGAGTCAGATTTGAGTAGAAGAGCGGTAACTTACAACTTAGTTGAACTTTCATTTAGAGAATATTTGTTATTGTATGAAAATATTGAATTACCCGTTTTAAACCTCCAAGAAATTTTAAAAAACCATCAAACAATCTGCTTAGATTTAATAGAGAAATTTACACCATATAAACACTTCTCAAAGTATTTGAAAATTGGCAATTATCCCTATTTTGAAAAAAATGAGGAAGAATATTTTCAAAAACTAAGAAATACAGTCAATCTTATTTTAGAAGTGGACCTCCAGACTACAGAAAATTTAGATTTCCATACTCTAGCCAAATTGAAACGTTTGCTGTTTGTGATTTCATCAAATGTTCCTTTTACACCTAATATTCAAAAGATTAGTGATACTATTCAATTGAATCGAAATGCACTTGTTCGTGCATTGCAATTACTAGATAGAGCAGCTTTAATTCGTGTGATTTACAAACAAACAAGAAGTATTAGTCTTTTAAATAAACCCGATAAATTATGGATGCATAATACCAATCTGATGTTTGCCATCAGTGGGGAAAATATAGAAATAGGTACAATTAGAGAAACATTTTTTATGCAAAATTTAGCACATAATCATGAACTGTCATTACCTGAAAAAGGGGATGTTTTGGTGGACAATAAGTTTCTATTTGAAATTGGCGGAAAAAATAAATCGAAAAAACAAATTGCGCATTTAGAAAATGCTTTTGTAGTAAATGATGATATTGAAGTTGGGTTTCAAAATAGCATTCCATTGTGGCTTTTCGGGTTTCTTTATTGAAAAGTCTCATTAAATTTAAACCAACGATAAATTAAAATCAAATAATGAATTATTTTCTAACACTAACATTCATTTTGGTAGGTATTCCAGTCTTTAGTCTTAAAATCTTTTATCTAAAAAATCAAATAGGTTTGAATTTACCTCAATTCCCCCAAAAAAATTACCTACATACATCAGACGTTTTACTTAAAAACAAAACACGAAAAAAAATCCAATTGCACAATCGATTAAAATATGTAGTTTTGGAGGATGAAAATTGCCGTAGCAATATTAAATTACAACGGAGTCAAATGGCTAGAGAAGTTTTTGGGAAATGTGATTCAAAACAGCCCAGAAGCCGAGGTAATTGTGATTGATAATGCTTCTACTGATGATTCTGTAAAGTATTTAAAAACTCACTTTCCTGAAATAAAAATTATTCAAAATATAGAAAATTCGGGTTTTGCAGGTGGTTATAATGAAGGTTTGAAATCTATCGAAAGTGATTATTATATTCTATTAAATTCAGATATTGAAGTTACTGAAAATTGGATTATGCCTGTTATTCATAGCATAGAAAAAACGCCCAATGCAGTTGCAGGACAACCCAAAATACTGGCTTATCATTGCAAAACTCATTTCGAACATGCAGGTGCTTGTGGTGGATTTATAGATAAATTGGGCTATCCGTTTTGTAGAGGTAGAATTTTCAATGAGGTTGAAGAAGATATAAAACAATATGACGAATCTATCGAAGTTTTTTGGGCTACTGGAGCATGTTTGTTTATAAAATCAGATGCTTATTGGGAAATGGGAGGATTGGACGCTGATTTTTTTGCACACATGGAAGAGATAGATTTGTGCTGGAGAATGCAAAACAAAGGCTATAAAATTATTTGCGAACCTCAATCAACTGTTTATCATGTAGGCGGAGGAACTTTGGATTACCAAAACCCAAGAAAAACGTATCTTAACTTTAGAAACAGTCTCTACATGATTCACAAAAACAAAAATGGATTATTATTTTTTATAATCCTTCAAAGATTGTTTTTGGATGGTTTTGCAGGACTTAAATTTCTTTTGAGTGGCGATTTTAAGCATGTCAAAAGTATTTTAAAAGCACATTTTGATTATTACAAGCAAATAAAAAAATTAAATATTAAAAGAAAAGCTTTACAACAAAACGATTTCTTGACTTTGAATGGAGTTTATAATGGAAGTATTGTTGTGCAGTTTTTTTTAAAGAAAATCACTAGATTTTCATCACTAAAAATGAAGTAAACTATGACAGAACCAAATAATAAATTAACCCCAACTTTATTTCAGGCGTTATTGCCCATTTTAGTACTAATTGTATTATTAGGAATTTCTGTGCTTTTTATATGGCAAGATAGTTCTTTGGATGGTGCTAATCAAATGGCATTATTGTTGGCTGGTGCATTTGCAATGCTTATTGGCTGGAGATTAAAGTATAGTTTCAAAGAAATGCTCAAAGGAGCAACAGATGCAATATATACTGCATTACCCGCAATTATTATTCTTCTTCTGATTGGGGCATTAGCAGGTACTTGGCTCATTAGCGGAATTGTTCCTACCATGATTTATTACGGACTTCAAATTTTGAGTCCCACCTATTTTTTAGTTTCAGCTTGCATCATTAGTGCTATTATTTCGTTGGCAACAGGAAGTTCTTGGAGTACAATCGCAACAGTGGGAGTCGCTTTATTTGGAATAGGAACTGCTCTTGATATAACTCCTGGATTAGTAGCAGGTGCAATTATTTCAGGTGCTTATTTTGGCGATAAAATGTCACCTATGAGTGATACTACGAATTTAGCCCCTGCAGTAGCTGGAACCGACTTGTTTACACATATTAAATATATGTTGTACACTACAGTACCATCTATGACAATTGCTCTGATAATTTTCTTCATTTGGGGATTTTTCTTAAAAACAGACAATAGAAATACCAATATTCAAGAATTATTAGATGCTATTTCAGGCACTTTTTACATTTCACCCATTTTGTTTTTAGTTCCAGTTATTGTTATAGTAATGATTATTAAAAAGGTAGATGCTATTCCTGCATTATTTTTTGGAGTTTTGTTAGGTGGTGTTTTTGCAGTTATTTTTCAACCTAATTTTATTGAAGAAAACGGGAAGAAAAACGCTGTTTATATTACTCAAGCAAATGACGAAAATTTCAAATTCAATTGGTATGATGCAGATGGTGGATTATTGAGTTCAAAACCAAAATTAGATAATGTTTCAGGTGGAACTTATAAATTAGTAACAACAAATAAAGATGGTGAATCTTTCACTACTTTTTTGACGCTACCCAATGGTTTGGAAAACTTAGAAGAAATCGTAAAAATTGAATCTGAATCACAAACATTGGAAAGTCTAGGTTTAGGAGTTAATGTGGTACAAAGTTCTTATGTAGAATCCGCTTATAGGGCTACAATAAACGCAATGACTCAAACTACAGATGTGAACTCTAGAAATGCAACTGTAAATGATTTGTTGGGGACAAGAGGAATGTATGGCATGCTCAATACGGTTTGGTTAATAATTTGCGCTATGACTTTTGGAGGTGTCCTTGAAAAATTAGGAATGTTGCAAAAAATAACACAAGTTATAGTAAGTAAAGCTAAATCTACGGGCTCCTTGATTGCTACTACAGCTGCTACAGCATTAGGGTTTAATATTACTGCCTCAGATCAATATCTTGCCATTGTAGTTCCAGGCAAAATGTTTGCTGAAGAATACAAAAAAAGAGGTTTAGCTCCCGAAAATTTGAGTAGAACACTTGAAGATGCAGGAACAGTAACTTCTGTTTTAGTGCCTTGGAATACTTGTGGGGCTGTACAGTCCAATGTGCTTGGAATCGCAACAGGAGAATACTTTATGTATTGTTTCTTTAACCTTATTAGTCCTATTATGACAGTTACGTTTGGTTACTTTGGCATTAAAATTGCCAAGTTAACAAATAAGAAATCAACATAATTTTTATGTTTGAAATAAATTTATTATTTTTACAAAATAGTTTTAAGTAGTTAATTATATAACTAATTAAAAAATTAAAAAATTTACCATGAAACAACAAATACTATCATTAATATTGCTATTATCAGGTTCTGCAATAGTTGCTCAAAGTACTTTTAAAGACCAACTTCCAGAAAAGCCAATTTACACAGAGGCTATTGTAGATGATCAATATGGTATAACTATTTACGAGCCATTAAATATGGTTTTGAGTGGCGACAGTGTCAGACTTATAAACGGTTATGTTGCTCAAAATTGGGTTGAGGATTATTATGAGAATGGACAGTTACTTCACAAAGGATATTACATAGATGGTCAACTAAAAGTTTACAAAAACTATTATCCCGATGGAACTCTAGAGCGTTCTTTTATAAATATTGACAATTTCAGATCTAAAGTAACGCTTTATTACCCAAGTGGAAGTATTAAATCAGAAGTAAAATATACTGAAGCTGCTGCTCTAATTTGGACAGATTACTACAGTAACGGAAATGTTGAGTATTACGAGGAATATCACAAAGATTTATTATATTACGTTGCCAAAAGATCTTATTATGAAGATGGTAAGGCAGAGAGTCTTTTTGAAATGACTGACAAAAAGAAACTATATTATTCTCAAAACGATTTTTACAATAATGGTAACAAAAAATTGGAAGGGAATTTAAGATATGACAAAGGCGCATATGATTATTTTCGTATAGGTAAGTGGTTGTATTTCAACGAGACAGGAAAACCTCTTAAAACAGAGGAATATACAGACGGTATGGTAACCAAAACCAATACGCATTAATACAATAATGATCGAATCTATCCGAAAAGATGTTGCTGATTTCAAAAAAATCAAGGCAATAATTTTTGATTGGGATGGCGTATTTCATGAGGGGCATAAAAATAATCAAAACCAAAGTACATTTTCTGAAGCAGATAGTATGGGCGTAAATATGTTGCGTTTGGGTTTTTATAACTCTACTCACGATATTCCTTATACTGCAATTGTTTCTGGTGAATTTAATCCAACAGCAGAGTTTCTTGCAAAAAGAGAACATTTTAATGCAGTATTTTTTAAAGTAAAAAATAAAATCGTTATAGCAGATTATCTAAAGAAGAAGTTTCAAATTCAACCAGATGAAATTCTTTTCATATTCGATGATATTCTTGATTTGAGCCTTGCAAAAATTTGTGGAGTGCGTTTTCTTGTAAATAGAAGCGCAAGCAAACTATTTCAAGAATATGTATTGAAAAATAACTATTGTGATTATGTAACCATGCGTTCTGGTGGGGAACATGCCGTAAGAGAGATTTCTGAATTTTTATTAAATAAAATGGAAGTTTTTGATGCTACATTAGACACTAGAATAGCTTTTGGTAAAGAATATGATGCATATCTAAAAAAGCGACAATCCATTTCTACAGATCTTTTTGAACTCAAAAATGATAGACTTTCGAATATTTAATTTTTTGATTAATTGGGAATCTATCACAGAATATTAGGCGTTAAGCATGGTGTTTCTCCAATAGAAATTAAAAAAGCTTATTATAAAAAAGTTAGAAAAGTTCATCCAGATGTAAATCCATCTCCTAATGCTACAGAGGAATTTATTAAGATTAATAATGCTTATGAAATTTTAACTAATCCAAATTATAATACCCCTTATCAATATAAAACTTCAAAATCTCAATCTCAAACAACCAAAAGAGATGAGCAAAAAGAATGGATTAGAAAAAGAAATGAAGCAATTTGGAAAGAAAGTGCAAGAAAAGCAAAAATGCAATTTAAAGACTTAAGTAAAGATTTAAGGAAGGAGTTGTTTTTTAAAGATCTAGTAAAAACAATATATTCATTTTTAGGATTAATTATAATTCCAATTTTCTTTATTTTCATAGCACATTCTGTTTTTGAAAAAAGTTCAAATGAATTGGACTATAATTCAATAACTTTAGCTATGTTATTTTTTAGTTCATTATTTCACATTCCAATATTGATAGGTATAATTTATTTTTATAAAATTGACAATTAATTTTCTTTACTAAATGAGTTCTAGTCATAATATTCTTGGAGTTCCTCTAAATGCAAGTAAAGCAGAAATCAAAAGGGGGCTTATTACAGAAAGGCTAGACTGCTTCACCCTGATGTAAATAAATCTCCCAATGCTGAAGAGGAGTTTATAAGGCTCAATATGGCTTATGAAGCTTTGACGAATCCAAAATTTAAAACAATTAAAATTACTCCACCAAAAAAACAGACTGCATCTCATAAAACAGCAGCAGAAATTAGAAGGGAAGAAATTAAAAAAAGAAGAGAAGAACTCAGAAAAGAAGCTTTGAAAAGAGCGAAAATAAGAAGGAGTAAAATTATATTAAACCAGAGATTAAATACAATAGAAAGTAAATATATAGGAATAACAGTTACCTTAATATTTCAAATATTATTTTTGATACCAACTAATATAGGCATTTATAGTTATTTAGAAAGTATGGAAGAGAATACAATTGAATATGTAAAATATTATAAGCCAAATGTAATAGCTTTTACAGCTTTCTTAACTTTAAATATCTTTTTAATTTTCTTATATTTTGTAATTTTTACTAGTATAAAAAGAAGCAAAAAATTACTTAAACAGACCTAGCGCTGAGATATCGATCATGAATATATCTGCATCACCTTTACTCTCGATATCATAATATGCACCAACGTAGGCATATTTTCCATCTTTGGATACCGTAATTGTTTTTTCTTCTTTAACAGTATTAATTGGCGCTCCCATGTTTACTGCTTTCCCCCAATTACCCGCTTCATCTTTTACAGAATAATATAAATCATAACTTCCAAAGCATTCGTTGTATCCATTGCTTGAAAAG
>CAWUIK010000040.1:0-26770 GCA_963922585.1 uncultured Flavobacteriales bacterium
ATAACTTTGAATGAAAATTAGTCGACTTTAGTCAACAACCTTGTGAAACTTGACATTTACAAGTTTATTTTTTTCAATGTTGAACTTTTTTTTTAATTTAAAAGAATTATATTTGTTAACTATTTATTTACCTTTTATTAAACTTAACCTACACAATAAAATGAAAAAACTATACTTTTTACTTGTAATTGTTTATGTTTCTTTTTCTGATTTATATAGCCAATGTAACGTAAATGCTTTTTCAAGTCCTGATACAATTGTATGTGGGAGTTGTGCTACTTTAAGCGCTTTTGGTTCTGCAACAGGAAACATCGCTTTCCAAGAAGATTTCAATGGAGGCTCTCCTATTGGTTGGCAATTTACTCAGTCAGTTACAATTGCTAATAATACATGTGGTTTGACTTCTCCTGATGGCTCAGATTTTATGTGGATGGGAGATGCCGCTGTAAACCCTAGAGACATGACTACTGTAGGTTTTGATTTATCATTAGGAGGAACCATCTGTTTTGATATGGTATTTGCAACACAAGGTGATGCTTCTCCATGTGAGGGTCCAGACGAACCAGACGAAGGGGTTTTTGTACAATACAGTATTGATAATGGTGCAACATGGATAGATATTCAGTATTGGGATCCCAATGGTGGTAATGACCCACAGTTAACTAATTGGAACACCTACTGTATTACCATACCAGCTGGTGCTCAGACCTCTAACACAATGATTCAGTGGCATCAAGATGATGTTTCTGGCTCTGAATATGACCACTGGGGTATCGATAACGTTCAGATTACTTTGAACGACCCAAACTATACTATTTCTTGGTTACATGATGGATATTCCTATGGATTAGGAAATCCTGGAGGTGACAATCCAACAGATGTTTGTATTACTACAACAACAAGTTACACAGTTCAAATGACTGATGGAACAAATACTTGTACAGATGTTATTGAGGTAGTAGTAGTAGACCCGGTTTTATTTGTTAATGCTGGAAATGACACAACAATATGCCCTGGTGATTGTGCTAATTTAAATGGTGAGGCTTATGAAATAATTAGCCCGGCTAAAACACCTACTTTCTCAAATAGCGAAACTGATTTAATCGCTGGAACACCAATGGTTCCTATTGGAACACCATGTGTAAATTTTGGTGGATGTAACTGTTGGGATGGGAGTTCTGTAGGGTTTGGAGGACAATGCCCTCCAGAACCTGGAAGTATTAATGCCGAAATGAACATTAATGTTCAAAATATGAATCAAACAAATGTAGGAAATGGATTTATTACCAGTGTTTGTGTAAATAGTTTTAATATTACGCCTGGCGTTGGTTGTACCGCTACAAGTCTAGCAGATATTGAAATTGTCTTGGTATGCCCCGATGGTACTGAAGTAATTTTAGCAAATACAGGTTCTTTGTCTGGAAATACCATAAACAATATGTGTTTTGAATTAGGTGCCGCCCCATACAGCACAGGAAGCGCTCCGTATACAGGTACTTTTGCTCCTGCAAATTCATGGAGCGCTCTAAATGGATGTACTTCAAACGGAGTATGGACTATGATAATGAGAGGTGTTAATATGGAAACATGTGTGCCTCTAGGTTCAATAGGTGGATGGTCAATCTCTTTTGACGACCCTCAAATTACAGGTCCAGCAAACTATGCATGGACTTCAGCAGCAAACTTAACAAATCCGACTTCTCTCAATCCAAATTTTTGTCCAACAGCCACAGAGACTTTTACGCTTTCTGTGACAGATATAAATAACTGTCTAACAGTTACAGATGATGTTACTGTAACACTAGGGACTACTGGAACTGCTCCTTGTGGTACAACACCAGATCCGTGCGTTACTTTAACCAATGAAGGATGTGGCTCAGGAGGATATGTTTGGGAATATGAATTGACAGATGGAGGTGAAATTAATATTACTACTCTTACTCCCGCTGGAAGTTGGCAAGTGTCTTATGACAATGGAATAACATGGTCTGCTTTAACAGCTCCCACTATTATAAACACACAAGGTGATGTATGGATATTATCCACAGACCCTGATCCTACTGATCAACTCAACTTTTCTCTCGGTGAATGGTCACATGACGATTGTACTGGAGGAACTACAAACATAACTGCTGGTCACGATTGTATTTTAGATGGATGTCCCAACTGTGTAGTGTCTACTGGTTGTGTTACAGCAATAAACGAAGGTTGTGGTTTTGGTGGATATGTTTGGGAATATGAAATTACTGCTGGAGGAGAAATAAATGTAACAACTTTAACCCCTCCTGGCGCTTGGGAAGTTTCTTATGATAATGGAGCAACTTGGTCACCACTTACAGCTCCAACAACTATCACAAACACTGGAGATGTATGGTTTTTATCAACAGACCCTGATCCTGCTGACTTATTTGTTTTTTCAACAGGTGAATGGAATTATGATGATTGTACAACTGGTGCTACCAATATATCAGCAGGACATGATTGTATTTTAGATGGTTGTAACTGTACTACACCAGAAGCAACTTTTAATGCTAGTGCTACAACAATTTGTGAAGGCGATTGTATCAACTTTACAAACACCAGTTCTAATATCCCCGCTGGAGCACTATTGGCTTGGAATTTCCCCGGTGCTACACCTGCTAATAGTACTACAAATAGCCCTACAAATGTCTGTTATGCAACTGCTGGAAGTTACTGGGTAACTTTAGTATATACAGATGCGACTTTCAATTTAATTGATTCTACAGGAATGGCGATAACTGTTACGACATGTGCCGTGGATCCTCCAGTTGCAAACTTTAACGCTACTGCAACATCAATTTGTGAAGGTGATTGTATCGATTTTAATGATTTAAGCACCTCTACAGCGGTAGGAGGAATTACAGACTGGTCATGGGATTTTGGTAATGGACAGACTTCAACACTTCAAAATCCAACTAACATTTGTTATGCTACTGCAGGTAACTATACTGTCTCACTAACTGTTACAGATGCTAATGGTTCTCACACAGAAACATTTACCAACTATATAGAAACCACAGTTTGTTCTGGTCCTCAACCAGTCGCTGATTTTTCTGCTACTAACACTACTTTATGTACAGGTGATTGTATCGACTTTACAGATTTGAGCACTTCTTCAGCAGTTGGAGGTATCACAAGTTGGTCTTGGAATTTTGGTAATGGTCAAACATCCACACTTCAAAACCCTACAAATATTTGTTATGCAACTGCTGGAAATTACACAATAACTTTAACCGTTTCTGATGCCAACGGTAACAATACACAAACGCTATCAAATTACATTGAAGTTTCCGTTTGTACAACTCCAAATGCATCATTCAATGTAACGCCTTCTACTACTATTTGTGAAGGCGATTGTATAGGCTTTGTAAACACAAGTACAGCTGTTCCTCCTGGGGCTGTTGTAGGATGGAATTTCCCTGGTGCTACACCAACGAATAGCACACAAAATAGTCCAAACAATATTTGTTATCCTACTGCTGGTATTTATTGGGCTACTTTGGTAATCGCTGATGGGACAACATTTGCTGTAATTGATTCTACAGGTGTAGCAATTACTGTAACAACTTGTACACCTCCAATAGCCGATTTTACATATAGTCCTGCTGGACCTTTCTGTGAAGGTGATTGTATCACATTTACTAGTAATAGTACCTATACGTCTCCTGCGACTTTCCTTTGGGATTTTGGTAATGGACAAACAAACTTAACGGAAACTCCTGGCGCACCTATTTGTTTCAATGATGCTGGTAGTTATAATGTCAGTTTGACTGTTTCAGATGCAAATGGTTCTAATACACAAACTCAAACAATAGAAATATTAGATTGTTCTCCTCCAAACGCAGGATTTACAATGTCTAATAATGTTATTTGTGAAGGTCAGTGTATTTTCTTTAATAATACCTCTACTAATGGTACATTCTACCAATGGACCTTTGAAGGAGGAAATCCAGCTGCATCATATGTTCCTTTCCCAGGTAATGTTTGCTTTGAAGAAGAAGGAAATTATACAATTACTTTAGTTGCTGGTAATTCTTTTGGAAGTGATACCATAACAAGTCAAGTTACTGTTAATCCTTCTCCTAATGTAACCACTTCAGAAGATCAAATAATATACTCAAGTCAAGAGGTTCAGATTTCAGCTTCGAGTTCAGACCCAAATGTAAGTTATATATGGTCTCCTACAGAATGGCTCTATTGCCCCGATTGTGCAGTAACAACAGTAGCGCCTGAAGACACTATTTTGTATACTGTAACAGTTACCAACTCTTTTGGGTGTTCCGATTCTTCTAATGTGCTTATAGAGGTTATATATATTGAAGAAATTGGTGTTCCTACTGCATTCTCCCCGAATGGTGATGGACACAATGATGTGCTTTATGTTCAAGGAGCGGGAATAAAAAACATGGTGTTTAGAGTTTTTAATAGATATGGTCAGATGGTTTTTGAATCGACAGATCAAGAATATGGATGGGATGGAACTTTCCAAGGAAAAGACTTGAATCCTGGTGTTTTTGTTTATTATGTACAATATGATAATTCAACTTCTGAAGATAATATCTTGGAAGGTAATGTTACTTTAATCCGATAAGCAATGAGAACAGTTATAATAAAGATAATATCAGCGGTTTTTGTGTTGGGTATCAACCTAACATTTGGTCAAACAGAAAGACATTATTCTATGTTTTATGGCAATACAGTTGGTTACAATCCCGCTGCCGCAGGGATGTTTAATGGTAACGGAAGGGTTTTTTCTAGTTATAGAGACCAATGGAGTAGTGTTACTGCCAATCCTTTTCGAACCATCAACTTTTCTGCTGATGGAAAAATTCTTCAAAAACAAATAGATAATGGTGTCATGGGTGTAGGGTTGGTTTATTATAGAGATAAGGCGGGTGATGGAAGTATGATAAACTCTAATTTTGGATTGGCAATGAGTTATGCCGTTGAGGTCAGTAAAGATTTTTATATTTCTGTAGGGGCTCAAACAGGTTTGGCTCAATACAAAATGAACTTCAATAATTTTACTTGGGGCAATCAATGGGTTGGTAATGGTTATGACCAAAGTGTATACAACTTTGAACCCTTTTACAATGAAGTAAATTCCATGTTTGACCTCAACGCAGGAGTTTATTTTTATGGACCTGTAAATGAATATATTGATGTAGAAGGCGGGTTGGCCGTGACGCATATTATCAATCAAGATGTTTCTTTTATTAATACTGGTGACATTCTCAAAAGGGGTGTTTCATTTACTTTTTTCCCAGAATACAGAGTTCCATACAAAAGAATTGCTTTTGACCCAGGTGTTTTTGCTCTTTTTCAAGGCCCTAATAGAGAAATAACTTTTGGTACAGATATCAAGTATTTTGTCAAAGAAGCATCACACTACACAGGATACTATGATGAAACATCTATTAGTTTAGGTTCATTTTTGAGGATGAATGATGCTATCATTTTCACTGGTGCTTTCAATATTTCTGGAATAACTGCTGGAGTTGGTTATGATGTAAACTTTAGTAAACTAAGAGTTGCTTCAGGAGGCTTGGGCGCTTATGAGTTTTTTGTGAGATATAGAATGGGGTTTGGATACAAATATGTCACTGGAGGAAGAGGGAAGTTTTAACAATAATTAAAACCTCAACACTAAAAGCGCTCTCACTTCTGATTTAGTATTACCCATAATTTCATTCAATCCTGAACCAATTATTTCAACATTGTTGTAAAACCATTGTCCGTATCTCAACCATACATCAATAGATTTAGAAACTTTGTATCTAGCAGTCAAATAGGTTCTTGTACCTCTATTTGCATAAGCAGGAATAGCAAAAAAGTACAACACGTCATTTTCGTAGGCATATAGTCTCGTATTGTAGGAGTCAGTGTCAAAAATAGCGTATCTAAAACTAAACGAAAAATTACTTGACATGGGCTTTACATTGATATCCTGGAAGACAAGAAAACCATTTTCTTTTTGCCCTCCTCCTCTTTCGTAAGTTATATATTCTACCCTACTTTGAAGACGAACTGCAGGAGAAATTTTGTAAACAATGTTGAACCTAAAGTTGTTTTGATTTGCTTCCACAACATAGGGTATATCAGTTACTTCTAAATCAGTATCAATAGGTCTATTTCTCATTCTAACCCTTCCGTACATATCTAAATTTCTAGAAGGTTTATATCTAATTTGAAGAATTCCATCATATCCAGAAGTACTTGCAGAATTATTGCCAAATCTCAACCAAGGAAACTCAAATTGATCCATATAAGCTGAAACAGTCCAGTTTTTGTTGATTTTCCCATCAAAACCTAGATACATCCCCTTTTCATTGACGTTAGTACTACTTTCTGCAAATGCAATACTTTTCAAGTTTTGATAATCTTTGCTATAATTTCTATACAAAGCAGTGAAAGATATGTTTGTACCTAAAGAAGCCAAAACACCACTTACCAAACCTAATCCTCCATTAGCGCTTCTTGCTCCTTCACCGAAAAAGTTGAAATTCTTAAACACAACGCTGTAATCTATCCCAACTAATGTATTTGTGTTACTATTAAATTGAAATTGATTATACGTACTCAAGTTTCTTTGAATGTCTCCTCCGTAAATTGTGTGCGAACCTATCAAACCAACATTAACCCGTCTCGAAACAAAAGCAAATCGACCACCTCCGATTGTTTCCTGTATGGCTTGTTTGTCTTCCAATTCACCGATTGTAGCATGCGAACCAGTAGCTTGAAAACTACTTACAGCTATATTTTCAATACTTGAATCTGTCGTATCTCTAGAACTTGATATATTAGCATCAATTTTTTTACTAGAGCCAAATGCTGTAAATTCAAAGTGTTTTAAAACCCCTAGTGTAACTCCTGCGCCCCTTAAAAAAAGATTTTCATCCACTGAGGTATATGGTCTTAATCCTGGTGCATTTCTTTTAGCAGAAAGAATATTGATGGATTTTCCAAAAGCTAATCCAGACCAAAAAGTCAGTCCTTGTCCAAATTGGGCTTGAAAATCTCCAACAGCAAGGGCTTTTATGGGTCCAACATCTTTTATAAAAAAGTGTGCTGAATAAAAATCAAAACCTTTATTCGTTTTGATTCCATGAAGTTCTTCAGCTCTTGAATTCCCGAACATAGTTTCACCAGGATCTTTTTCCATTGTGAAGCCCACACTAAGGTTGGTAAGATATTTAAATCTATATCTCATATATAATCTATCGGGCTGACCTAAATATCTACTATTTGGACTGTTCTGCCAATCTTCATCAGATATTTCTGAAAATCCTTCTTGCTCTTCTAAAACTCTTGAATATCTTATAAACAACTCGTTTGTTGCATTTTTGAATAAGTCTTCTACACTTGTATGAGGCGAATCAAAGTTGGTGTTGACAGTCACAAAAGGCATGATGTTTCTAATTGTTTTGGTGTCAAACCCAGGAATAGATTGCAGTTCGTAAATAGAAATTAATTTTCCATTTTTATCAATATGAGCCAACAAACTTTCAATTTGATATTCAGTTAGCAACATCAATTGAAGCAAATCCTCTTTAATGTCTTTTCTGTTTAGGTTGATGGGTTTTTCATAGTAAATAGAAAGAATATCTAATAACGTTTGAAAATCAGCATCTTCATTTTCTAAATTTTCTGCTAATATCTCTATGCTTTGTTCAATGATATAATTTTTTTGAGCCTGATTTTCTAATTGCTTTTCAGATTGCCCAAAAACAACTAATGAAAATAAACTCAAAATAAAAGTATGTAGTATTGCTATTTTCAAAATTTAGTTTGATTTAGATATCCCAAAAACATAATTAAATGAAACCTCTGGCATAAAACCAAGCACTTGGTGATATCCAGCAGCAATATCTATTTGCATATTGTCTTTATTAAAGCCAAAACCAAAACTAGCTAATGTTGGGTTTGTTCCGATACCCGCTCTTAGAAAAAACATTTCTGAAGTTTTGTATTCAATTCCTGCTCTAAAGAAAGGATTGTTTAAAAGGTCTTTTTCGGCTTCAACTGTTGTTAAAACTTTATCTGAAAAGGCATAACTCAACCCAAATCTAAAAATAGTAGGAATTCGTTCGTCATTGAATTCGTTTAGTTTAGTTCTAGTAGGATTGAATAAATGAACCGCCAACATAAAATCATCGTTCAAATAGGCTTGCATTCCTAATTCTGCTGTAAGTGCCGAATGATTTCCATAATTATTTCCAACTCTGGTATTGTGATAATTCATCTGAACACCACCGGTAATTTTTTCTGAAAATTTCATTGCATAAGCCAACCCAAATTTACTTTCTCCATAAAGTGTACTCCCAAAATTGGTAAATGAAACTCCAAAAGTCCCTTTAGAAGTAGGATGTGCATAAGCAAAACCCATATAGTTGAGGTCTTTCATCAAAAACTTATTTTGAAAAAACGCCCCTGCAGTAGCATTTTCTAACCATCCAAGTCCTGCTTGATTGTGATGCGTACTCCATACATCAGAAAGGGAAACAGAAGTATGTCCCATTCCTGCTGATCTTCCTCCATAATGACCATTTTCATGACCACCAAAAATCAAACTTGGAATTAATAAAAATAGTAACAGTATTCTCATCAAAAATAAAATTTGAGACTAAATTATATAAAAAAGTAACATATCTTTGATTTTATGTCGTCAAATATCCATTTCATAGCACATTTTAATATTCCCTTAAAATTGAAAGGGAAAAGAAATCAATTTAATAAACATCATCGAACAATTCTTTACCAATTTATTTCTTTTTGTATTTGGCTTATCCTTATTCCTTTAAAAATATTGGATATTCTAAAATTTTTTTATTTGATTGATTTTGTTCGTAGTCTTTTTATAACCAAAAGAAAACTTACTTCATTTGAAATATCTCAAGCCAAAATCGTTTTTGGTTATACTATTGATTATCATAAAATCAAGATTCAAGAAAACTCCACTCTTGCAAAGTGGGGTGCAAAATATGCCAAAAAAATTCATATGGGTTTTGTGCTGTTTAGAACTATTTGTTTTTCTAGAAAACTTGAGCATGAACAAAACCCTACTGATATGGAATGGTTGGTTCATGAGTTAGTACATGTCCTACAGTTTGAAAACATAGGTGTTCAATACATCATTGAAGCATTACGTGCACAAAAACATGGAGGCTATCATTACAAAGTAATTGATGGACTGAAAAGTGCTAAACACCTTTCAGATTTTAACCTAGAACAACAAGCAGAAATTGCTAAAGATTACTACAAATTAATCAAAAGCAATGATGTTCATCAGGAAATATATTTGCCATTTGTAAAAGACATTCGTGAAGGTAAATTTTAAATTCGTTATGGATTTTTGAAAGCAATTTTTGACTTAATTATATAGAATTGATAGAACTTAGAGAATAAACAATGGCATAAATATTGTTAATTTTTTGTTAACACTAAAATTTTTAAGCCATGAAAACAATTATAAAAATATTGATAATCTGTTCTGTAGTTTTTGTAGGATGCAGAAAAGATGAACTATCATTCACAGAAAAGAAAATTGCAGGTGAGTGGGAGTTTGAAAAAGTTAAGTATAATGATGCTAATATTATATTGAATGAAGATATTACCTCGGATTACTCAGGTTCTATATTAACGTTTTTTAATGATGGGACTGCAAATTTCAATCATCAAAATAAAATTTATGAAGGTGTGTGGGAGGTGTCAATAAATCCTCAACAAAATGATGCTTATGAAAACTTAACCGTGACTCTTTCCGAAATCAATTCAAATGAAGTATTGCTGTTTAACTTTAACAATGTTTCTGTAACAAAAAATATAATATGGGCACATAAATACAATTATAACAAAAGGTTTACATACAAACTAAAAAGAAAATGATAATTTATTATTAGTAGTTTTTCTTATAATTAGTTATATTGTTTTAAAAGAGAATAATTATAACTTTGCCAACTTGAATAAAATTCAACACGTATGAAGATATCATTAAGTTGGCTTAAAGAATTTGTCGCTATACCTCTTGAAGTTGAAGAAGTTGGTGCTATTTTGACAGACATTGGTCTTGAAGTAGAAAAGATAAGCGAGGTAGAAACCATCAAAGGAGGTTTGGAAGGCATTGTGATTGGAGAAGTGCTTTCAGTCGCCAAACACCCTGATGCAGACAGACTTAATGTTACCTCTGTAAATGTGGGCACACACGAACCTTACCAAATTGTTTGTGGTGCTCCAAATGTTAAAGCAGGACAAAAAGTGGTTGTTGCTCTTCCGGGTGCTGTACTTTACCCAAATGAGGGAGATTCATTCAAAATTAAAGCATCCAAAATTAGAGGTATTGAATCTAATGGAATGATTTGCGCTGAAGATGAAATTGGTTTGGGAAAATCTCACGATGGCATTATGGTTTTGGACGCAATTGCAAAAGTTGGTGAGAAAGCATCTGTATTCTTTAATGTAGAAACAGATTTTGTTTTTGAAATTGGATTGACTCCCAACAGAGCAGATGCAATGAGTCATTTTGGTGTGGCTAGAGATTTGATGGCTGCTTTTAAACACAAAGAAATTGTAAGTTCAGATAGTAAAATATGCAGACACAGCATTGCGGATTTCAAAGTTGACAATACCAATCTTCTTATTGCTGTCGAAGTTGAGAATAAAGAAGCATGTCCCAGATACGCTGGAGTTACCATTTCTAATGTGCAAGTTTCAGAATCTCCTAAATGGATTAAAGAAAGATTACTAGCCATCGGAATCAATCCCAAAAACAATATTGTTGACATTACCAACTATGTGATGCACGAGTTAGGTCAGCCACTTCACGCTTTTGATGCAGACAAAGTTGGCGATAAAGTCATTGTAAAAAATGTTGCATCTGGAACAAAGTTCAAAACACTGGATTTAGAAGAGAAAACATTGCATCAAGATGATTTGATGATTTGCAATAGCAAAGAACCAATGTGTATTGCCGGAGTATATGGAGGTGCTGAGTCTGGAGTAAAAGAAAACACTAAAAACATATTTTTAGAAAGTGCCTATTTCAATCCTGTTGCTATCAGAAAAACAGCAAAGCGACATGCGCTAAATACGGACGCATCTTTTCGTTTTGAAAGAGGTATAGATCCAGAAATTACAATGGACGCTTTGAAGAGAGCTGCACTGTTAATTAAGGAAATAACTGGAGGAGAAATTTCAAGTAATATTGTCGAAGTAAACAATCAAAACAATATTTCAAATATTTTTTATGTTGATTTAAAGAGAGTTATCGCTTTGTTAGGGGTATATATTTCCGAAACAATAGTTTTAAATATATTAGAATCTTTGGAAATAGTTGTTCTGGAAAACAAAAAAAATATTTTAAAAATTCAAGTGCCTTTATATAGGGTTGATGTAACACGGGAAGCAGACATAGCGGAAGAAATATTAAGGATTTATGGTTTTAATAACATTCCATTGCCCGATAAGTTAAATACAAGTATTACTTCTCGTCCTAAAATTGATGTAGAGCAATTACAAAATATGATAAGCGACTTTTTAGTGGCTAAAGGTTTAAATGAAGCCATGTCAAATTCATTGAGTAAAGTTATTTATTCTAATTTGAAAGAAACCAAACAAGTTAAAGAGCAATTTGAAGTACGCATGCTCAATCCTTTGAGTTCGGATTTAAGTGTTATGAGACAATCGCTTTTATTTGGTGCTTTAGAAGCCGTAAAATTGAATCAAAACTTTGGCAGTGAAAGCATTCAACTGTTTGAATTTGGAAAGATTTATCAAAAATACGAAAGTGGTTATGCCGAACAAAAAATGCTTTCACTTGTACTTTCTGGTTCTAAAGAACCGGAATCTTGGAATGGTCAAAAAGACAAATTCGACTTTTTTACTTTAAAAGGATTGGTATGGTCTATTTTTGAGAAATTAGGAATCCTAAAAAATCATCAGGAAATTGGAACGAGCAATGGTTTGTTAGAAGATGGACTTACACTTCAAATTGCAAAGAAACAAATTGCACATATTGGATGGATTGGTAAAGATTTGAAAAAACATTTTGGAATCAAAAACGATGTTTTTTATGCGGAAATCAATTGGGATTTGGTTATTGAAAGTATCAATATGAATAAAGTGAAGTTCAAAGAAATTCCTAAATTTCCATCTGTTACAAGAGATTTATCTTTGTTGATAGACGAACAAATTACTTTTGGTGATTTATCCGAAGTAGCAAGTTCATGCGATAGAACGTTGTTGAAATCTGTGAGTTTGTTTGATGTCTATGAAGGAGATAAACTTCCAGAAGGGAAAAAATCTTATGCAATGCGTTTTGTACTTCAAGATGAAAGTAAAACCCTAAAAGATGTCGAAATTGATAGCGTGATGCAAAAAATTCAAAAATCTTTGGAAGATAAATTTAATGTTCAACTAAGATAATAGAAGGGTTTGAGAATTAATAATTGGAGCATATTATACTCGTTGGGCTATGTAATTGTGGCGGTAGGAACCAATACTTTTTATAAAAGACATAAAGTTGTAGGATTAAAAAATATTCCCAAAAACAAACCAATTATTTTTACCTCGAATCATCAAAATGCGTTTCTAGATCCAGTTGTTATAGCGGTACAATTATCAAAACCCACCTACTATTTGGTTCGTGCTGACATTTTTAAAAAGCCTATAGTTGCAAAAATTTTCGACAGTATCAACATGATGCCGATATTTAGAGAAAGAGATGGTGTGGACACAAAAAATGCAAATGAAAACACTTTCAATCGTTGTTTTGAAATACTTTCCAAAAATAGACCTATCATCATTTTTCCAGAAGGAAATCATGGAAAATTAAAATCATTAAGACCTTTAAAAAAAGGGTTTGCAAGAATTGCTTCAGGTGCTGAAGACAAATATGGAAAAGAAATAGATGTTCAAATTGTACCTGTTGGCGTTAACTATAGCGATCACTTCAACATGGGTGCTGAGTTGCTTATTAATTTTGGAAAACCTATAGATGCTAGCGATTATTTAGAAGCTCTGGACGACCCAAGAGAAATTAATGATTTAAAACATCAGATAGAAACGTCAATGAGTGATGCAATTATTGACATTCAAAAAATAGATTACTACAATTTCATACACGAGATGATTTATCTTTTTGAAGAGAATTTACTCAATGACAAAAAGGTTTCAAGAAGAAATTTAGAAGAGAAATTCAAAGTCCAAAAGGAATTTATATTAAAAGCAGAGCAATTTCTAGAAGCAGAAGACAATCCGTCACTTGAAGAAGAGATGATAGATTTTAAAACAAAAGTCGAAAAATCTGGATTGAGATATTGGCTTTTTAATAAAGAAAAACATAGTGTTGTTTTACCATTAATTTCACTAATTATTTTTGCGCCCATTCATCTTTATGGAGTTCTGAATAATTATTTACCATACAAGTTGCCGGTTTGGTTTGTAGATAAAAAAATTAAAGACCAACAGTTTCACAGTTCTATGAAAATGGCATTTGGCGTTGTTTTTTTCTTTATTTTTTGGTTGCTTCAAATATTAATTATTGGGAATTTATTGCCTGAAGGTTATTTTTGGTATTATGCAATTTCGTTGCCATTGTCAGCTTGGATAAGTTACCAATATTGGATTTTATTACTCAAAACAAAAGGAAAAATTCAATACAATAAGTTAGCAAAAGCAAAAGACAAAACCTTTTTGGAACTTAAACAACAAAGAGAAAAGTTTTATTACTTGTTTAAAAATATTGTTTCCAAAACGTAAAAAAAATACGTTTTTGCACTTTATCTTTGAACCATGGCAAAAATAAAATCGGCATACTTCTGTCAAAGTTGTGGTCATGAGTCCCCAAAATGGTTAGGGAAATGTCCTTCATGTAATGAATGGAATACTTTTGTAGAAGAAATTGTAAAGCAACAATCAGCAACGGAAAAACTTTTCAGTGATGCACCAAAGAAATCGGTTCCACATAAAATTGATGAGGTAGTTTCATTAGAAAAAAAACGATTTATGCTTTCCGACAATGAATTCAACAGAGTTTTAGGAGGCGGATTAGTTGTAGGTTCAATTACGCTTATTGGGGGTGAACCAGGAATAGGTAAATCTACATTGCTTTTAGATATCGCATTGAATAGTGGTTTGAAAACCTTATATATTTCTGGGGAAGAAAGCGAAGAACAAATCAAACTGAGAGCAGAAAGAATTGGTGCAAAAGACAATGATTGTTACTTACTCACTGAAACAAACATTCAAAATATTTTACACCATAGCAAAGAACTAAAACCTCATATCATTATTGTAGATTCTGTTCAAACCATTCATACTGCAACCATCGAATCAGCACCAGGAAGTATTTCTCAAATCAGAGAATGTACTGCCGAACTTTTACGTTATTCCAAAACTACAGGAATTCCAGTAATACTCATAGGCCATATTACCAAAGATGGAGCCATTGCGGGGCCGAAAGTTTTGGAACACATGGTCGATACGGTTTTACAGTTTGAAGGAGACAGAAATCATGTATATAGACTGTTGAGAAGTATTAAAAATAGATTTGGAAGCACCAACGAATTGGGAATTTACGAAATGTCATCTTCTGGAATGAGACAAGTAGAAAACCCAAGTGAAATTCTTATCAGCAATTTTGACACACAACTAAGTGGCGTAGCAATCGCAGCTACATTGGAAGGCATCCGACCTATGTTGATAGAAGTGCAAGCATTGGCAAGCACGGCTGCTTATGGCACTCCACAAAGATCTTCCACAGGATTTGACTTGAGAAGATTGCACATGCTTTTGGCTGTTTTGGAAAAAAGGTGTGGTTTTAGAATTGGACAAAAAGACGTTTTTTTGAATATAGCAGGAGGAATCAAGGTTGATGATCCAAGTATTGATTTGGCAGTAGTTTGCGCCATACTTTCATCTAATGTAGATTTGGCCATTGAGTCTAAAACTTGTTTTGCTGCTGAGGTGGGACTTTCTGGAGAAATAAGACCTGTGCCAAGAGTAGAACAAAGAATAAGCGAAGCAGAAAAATTGGGCTATAAACGAATTTTTATTTCAAAATTCAGTAAAGGGATTACTCAAGATGGGTTTAAAATAAAGCTAATCCCAGTAAGCAAAATCGAAGAAGTTTTGAAACATTTGTTTGGGTAACATTAGTCGATAAGTAAAGACAGATTGATAGTTTATAAGATAAAAAAGTCGTTTTTTAAATACGTATTGATTTTTTAGTAAATTTACACCAAACATTTAAAATCTAATAGTATTTTGCACAGTTATACCTCAATAAAGCAAATACCGAAGTGGACCTATTTGGTTATTTTTTTGATGGGATTTATCTATTATGGTAATTCAATTAAAAATGGATTTTCTATGGATGATGATTTGGTTACTTGCACACCAGAATATCACCACAAAAATGTAAGCAAAGGATTTTCTGGGATAGTACCGATATTCAAATCTAGATACACCTCCAACGCTTCACAGAACTATGAGTACAGACCTATCACAACGATGTCGTTTGCGATTCAATATGCTTTTTTTGGAGATGTAGATGATGAGAAACACGCAAGACTAAATCCAAACAATGAAGAAAGCATTGCTTATTGGCAAAAACAAGCAAGTATAAGTCATTTTATTAGTGTCTTTTTGTATTGTTTGTGTTGTATATTGGTTTTTATTTTGGTTTATAAAATTGTACCCAATTACAAACTTGAAATTGCATTGACTACAGCAATATTATTTTTAATTCATCCTATACATACAGAGGTTGTTGATAATATAAAATGTAGAGATGAGTTGTTGGTGATGTTTTTTGGTTTTTTAGGAATGTTATTATTTTATAAAGTTATTGCGAACCATCATATCACAAAAAAGAAAAAAAATATTTTCCTTTTATTAGGTGTTTTTTCCCTTTTATTTTCGATTTTTTCCAAAAAAAGTGGGTTGGTTTTTTTTGCAACAACACCATTATTACTAATCTACTTTACAAACTTTAAATTTAAAAAATTACTCCCATTAATAATCCCGTTTATATTTCTTACACTGACTTTGTATTTTACAAAAAAATTTATGTTTGAGGAAAGTTCTACAAGAGAACTGTTGTATTTCGAAAATCCACTATACATAGATGGCGGATTTGGCAATAAAATCCCAATGTTTTTCTACTCCATAATATGGTACTTAAAAATGATGATTGCACCATATCCTTTAAGTTTTTATTACGGGTACAATCAAATCCCAATGGTTGATTTTTCAAGTCTATATGTATGGTTGGGTTTTATAATAGTTTTAGGACTTACAACATTAGTAATATTTAGATTTAAACAAAAGGAGGTTTGGAGTTTTGGCTTTTTGTTTTTTATGTTGAGTATTGGAGGAATTGCCAATCTTGTTTTAATTGCTCCTGGGATAGTTGCCGAAAGGTTTTTGTTTGTTCCTTCATTTGGAATCTTATTTATTATCGCCAACTATGGAGTGCTTTATTTCCAAAAAGTAAAGCAAAAACAGAAGTTTAAATATTTTTTTTTTAGTGTTTGCACCATTTTGGTTGTTTTAACGTTGATTCAAACGACTAATAGAAATAGTGATTGGAAAAGCAAATATAGCCTTTATTACAATGATTGCAAGCATCTTACCGCATCTACAAAAGCGCATAGTTTATTGGCTGTTGAATATAAAAACAGAGCCGACAAAAACAAACAAAACATAAAAGTACATTTTGCTTACATAGATTCATCTGAAGCAAGTTTTGAAAAAGCACTAGAAATTTATCCTGAGTACGCAAGTTGCTTGAACAATCTAGCCGTCCTGAAACACATCAATAGGCAACAAACTCATTTAGCCATTCCGCTTTTCAAAAGAGCGGCAACATATAAAAAAGACTATCATCAAGCCTATCATAGTTTGGGAACTTGTTATGAAAAAAATATGTCAACAGTTGATTTTTTAATAAATTCTTTGCAATTTGTAAAACCAGATTCCAATCTAACTTCTTTTTCTGAAAGTTACTTACCAAATGCTACAATATTCAATTCAGCTTCATTTGGAGCTGCAATAGTAGATTTAATTAGTAAAACAATCTCCTCTAAAGGAAATGGTATTCTAAATCAAGAGATACAAAAAATAACCATGAAGGAAATTGTATACAATTGCGAGCAATATGTGTATTTAGAAAATAGTTTCTTAATGAAAGACTTTGATTTTGAAAACGAACTGATTGTTCCTATACAGCAAGCATTCAGCGTATTAACACCAGATGACTACCTTGAAAATCTAGCAATTATAGATAAAGGGGTACAATATAAGCTTGGAGTGTTTTATGCCAAATTATTAACCCAAGACATCAATATAAAAAACTTTGAAGAAGCAGATAAAATTTATCAAAAACTAAAAGAGAAAAAAACTATTTATTTTGACTCCGCCTCATATTATTACCAATCTGCTATAGATGCTGAGAAAAGTATGAATGCCTACTACAATTATTATTTAGCTTTATTAACTAAAGAAAAAAATGAAAAAAAATATGTAGAGCTAAACTTATTTGCTCTAGATCAAAAGGAATTAGAAAACAAAACTCAATACTACATCAATCTAGGTAATTATTATAATTATACTAAAGAATTTGATATTGCAATTGGCTATATTAAGAAAGGGATTAATCATGTTGAGGAATCAATTGCTAATAGTAAAATCAATAAAGAACTCTATGATTTACAAAAAAAACAAGAATTAAAATATCATTATGATAAATTAAAGATACTCTATCAATTAGGGGTTGAAGTTTATACCAACAAAGGAGATGTAAATAATGTAAAAATATGTCAAAATAAACTTAATGGGTTTAACTAATGGGAATAAGTATTAAAAATATTGAGGTTTATTTTCCTGAAAGAGTTTTAGACAATGAGGAGTTGTTTAAGATTTTTAATGATATTTCCCCTAATGATATTTTCAAAAGAACGGGGATAAAAAAAAGGTATATATCTTCAAGAGAAGAAACGGCTTCAGATATGGGTGTAGAGGCTTCAGAGGCATTATTTCTAAAAACAGAATTAAAGAGAAATGAAATTGATTTTTTAATTTTTTGTTCAGAGTGTTTTGATTATATAGCCCCTACTACTTCATGTATTTTACAAGATAGATTAAAATTACAAAACTCCATCGGGGCAATTGACTTACCCTATGGTTGTTCTGGATTTGTCTATGGTTTAGGTATTGCCAATAGTTTAATCATCTCAGGGATGGCAAAAAAAATATTATTTATTACCTCTGATACTCCTTCTAAATTAATCCCTGAAAGTAATTTCGAGTTAAGATGTTTGTTTAGTGATATTGCTACAGCCTGTATTATAGAAAAAAATAAATTTGATTCTCAATATGTTTTCGGTACAGATGGTTCTGGTTATCAAAACTTAATTGCAGTAAATAGTGGTTTTAGACATGCAAACAAAAGGAATCATGATGAAAAATTACCTTTTGGAGAAATGAAAATGAATAGTACGGAGGTATTTCGTTTTGCAATAAAAAAAGTGCCTAAACTTGTGAAAGAGTTACTTATAAGACACCAATTAGAGATTGAAAAAATTGATTTATTTGTCTTTCATCAAGCAAGTTATTACCTGCTTGAAATAATAAGAAGAAAAATTAAAGTTCCTCTAGAAAAGTTTTTTGTAAATTTAGAGTTCAATGGAAATTCTGTGTCTTCAAGTATTCCTTTAGCTCTTTATGAAGCAGAGATGAAGGGAGTATTAAAAAAGGGAATGAAAGTAATGCTAGTTGGATATGGAATTGGATTTAGTTGGGCTGGGACAATTATAGAATATTAAAATAAATTTATGACATTAGAAGAATTTACAAGAGCATTAGAGTTAGAATTTGAAGAAATACAACCAGGAACAATTTCTCCTGAAACTAATTATAGAGAAATTGAGGGCTGGAGTAGTATGCATGCTTTAATAGTAATTGCATTTATTGATAATCATTATGATATTATATTGAGTGCTTCTGACCTAAAACAAACAAATACAATTAAGGATTTGTATTTAATTGTTCAACAAAAAGAAAATTAATTTGGCATACCAGCAAATAAATAACATTAGAATAGACGGAATTGTATCTTGTGTTCCTTCTGGTATCGCTAGAACAGTAGACTACAACATAATTTCTAAAGAGGAGCAAAGTTTATTCATTAAAACTACTGGAATTAAAGAAAGAAGAGTGGCATCTTCAGATGTTACTTGTTCTGATTTATGCTATAAAGCGGCTTTTGATTTACTTGAAGAGTTTAAGTGTAAAGATGAAATAGATGTATTAATTTTTGTTTCTCAATCACCAGACTATTTTTTGCCAGCAACATCGATAATTCTTCAAGAAAAATTAAAAATTCCCAAAACTTGTATGGCTTTTGACGTCAATCTTGGATGTTCGGGATATGTATATGGACTATCTATTGTCGGAAGTATTTTACAATCTGGTCAATTCAAAAAAGCATTGTTACTTGTAGGGGACAAATCCACAATTTCGACTTCATATACTGATAAAAGTGCCTACCCCCTTTTTGGAGATGCTGGCAGTGCTACACTATTATCCTACAATGAAAATACTTCTCCATGGTATTTTAATTTACAAAGTGATGGAAGTGGCAAGGATGCTATAATTATAAAAGATGGTCATTCCAGAAATCCATACAATAAAGATTCTGATGAATTGATTGAAATAGATAAAGGAATTATAAGAGCAAAAAAACATTTGGCATTAAATGGAATGGACATTTTTAATTTCGCTTTAAGAGAGGCTGCACCCAATATTAAGAACCTTTTAGAATATTCAAAAACTAGTATTGAGGAAATTGATTATTTTGTTTTTCACCAAGCTAATAAATTAATAAACGAAAGTCTGAGAAAAAAATTAAAAATTAACCTTGATAAAGTTCCATATTCTATAGATTTATTTGGAAATACAAGTTCGGCATCTATTCCGCTTACGATTTGTCATCAATTACAAATTGAACTGAAATCTAATAATTGTAAACTACTTTTAAGCGGATTTGGCGTTGGTTATTCATGGGGTAGTCTGATTTGTGAAGTACAAAGCGTTTATACAAAACTGATCGAAAATGATTGATTTAAAAAATAAAAAAATATTAGTCACAGGAGCATCATCGGGAATAGGTAGAGAAGTCGCAATACTTATATCTCGTTTAGGTGCTGATGTTATTCTATCTGGAAGAAATTTAAAAGCATTGGAAGAAACAGAAAAAAAAATAATTACAAACTGTGAAATCATTTCTTGTGACTTATCAATAGAATCTGAAATAGAAAAACTATCCAATAACATAAAAAAATTAGACGGTATTGCGCATTGTGCAGGGATTGTTCAACCTTTTCCAGTAAAATATATAAAGTCAAAACATATCGAATCTCATTTAAATATAAATTTATATTCTGGTATTTTGCTGACAAGTAATCTTTTAAGATCCAAATCTCTAAACTTAGGAGCAAGTCTAGTTTTTATTTCATCAGTTTCTGCTGATCATCCATACGTTGGAAGTGCTTTATATTCAATTTCTAAAAAGGGATTAGAAGTTTTTGCTAGGTCTTTTTCCTTAGAACATTCAAATCAAAAAATGAGAGCAAATGTAGTAGTTCCAGCATTGGTTAACACAAACATATATCAAAGTACTAAAGATGCATATGATGATAATTTTATAAAAAAAATTGAAGAACAATATCCTTTAGGTATTGGACAACCAATAGATGTATCCAACATGATTGTATTTCTATTGAGCGATTATTCAAAGTGGATAACAGGCACAACAATAAAAATGGACGGGGGTCTTTTGTTAAGTAATAATAATCTAAAATGAAAATAACACCTGAATATAGCGTAATTATACCTGTTTTTAATGCTGAAAATTCGCTTAATGTATTGGTATCTCTAATTAATAGTTACTTTAATGATAAATACCCTTTCGAAATTATTTTTGTTGATGATTATAGTAATGATGACAGTTGGAATGTTTTAAAAAAGATAAAAACAGAGTTCAATAATATCACTATTATTAAACTCGCAAAAAACTTTGGTCAACATGGTGCAACTTTATGTGGAATGAAGTACGCAAAAGGTAACTTTGTTATTACTATTGATGATGATGTAGAAGTAGAACCAAAAGAAATAGATAAACTCATTACAAAACAAAAAGAAACAGGTGATTTGCTTGTTTATGGAGTTTTCAAGAAAAAGAATAATTCCATTACTAGAAGCATATTAAGTGGATTATATAAATTGGTCTCTAAAGTGGAAGGAAAAGATAAGGCAAAAGGCAGTAGTTTTAGGCTTATTCATTCTAAATTGTATACTCAATTAGTTAAAAATCATAGACACTTCGTATTTCTAGATGAATTATGTTTGTGGTACACCAATGAAATTAGTTTTACTCCTGTTAATTTCAATAAAAACCATTTCAATAAAAAAAGATATAAAACTAAAGGATTAATAAACATCACGTCCAATTTGATTCTTTTTTCTTCAAGTTTCCCTTTAAAAATGGTTACTTACATTGGGTTGCTTATGACATTAATTAATTTTGGGTTTGGGAGCTATTTTATTGTAAAGAAACTATTTTTTAGAATTGATACGCCTGGATTCTCGGCTATTATAGTGAGTGTTTTATTCTCCTCTGGTTTAATAATTTTAAGCATTGGAATTATTGCGCAATATATTAGACATATGCTCAGAAAATTAAATAATGTTCCTTCATATAATGAACTTGAAATAGAAACTCATGTTAAAGATTAAACAATATGGGGTTGAACTTACACGACTTCAATTTGAAGATATTGAATTAGTGAGATTTTGGAGAAATCAAGATTTTGTAGTCAAAAATATGAATTACCAAAAAAAGATTTCTAAAATCGAACAAGAAAATTGGTTTCATTCTATTAATAATAAGTTCAATTATTACTTTATAATTAAATTGAATAACAAAAAAATTGGAGTAATAAATTCTAAAAATTACAATACAAAATTAGCTTATGGTGAAGGAGGAATTTTCATTGGTGAAAAAGATTATTTAAACTCGACTATTCCAACTTTTGCTACGCTATGTCTTTTGAATGCTGTTTTTTTCGAGATTAAATTAACAACAATTTCCAGAATAAAGATAATGAATTCAAACAAGGCATCTATAGACTACAATAAATTATTGGGATATAAAATTCTTGAAAATACAGATGACGGAATGAGTTCCTATTATGAGTTGACATTGGAAAATTATAAATTGTATGGTTCAAAACTAAATCATGCTGCTAAAATTGCAAACAACAATAACGATCTAATAGAAATTTCTGGCGAACCTTCTGATATAAATCTTCCTGAAATTAATTTTTATCTTAAGAATCAAATTTGTCAATAGGAAAAATACCCGCCTTTAAAGCATCTTGCCATAATTGATATGGAGCAAGAGACAACAAAAAAGGATCTTCTAGGTTTTTAATCTTATACTCTGATATTGCTTTTGATGAATATCCCCATTTAGGATTAGGAATGTCGAACATTAAAACGACACGATCTTCACTGCTATTGTTCCATGCTTCATGATCAAAAGAATCGTCAAAAATTAAAAGTTCACCTTCTTTCCAAAACCTAGTTTCATTTCCTACTCTTATTCCACATAAATTTCCTTTTGGAACTATTAATGGTAGATGACACCTTAAAACCATTCTTGAATACCCTTTATGGGGTAAAATTTTTGTATTTGCTTTAAGATATGAATAATCACAAGACATGATTTCTGGTATGTTGTAAACTAATTTTGCGGTTTGTGGACACATAGCACTATGTGAAGGGAACTTCATTGAAAAAAAAATAAATGAAAATACTTTCCATGCTTTTTGTTGCTCAGATCTTACATAATTTGGAAATGTTTTTAACCATGATTCTTCTTTATTCATTTGAATCAAATTCAAAAGCTCCTCTTTAAGAACTTCAAAATGGTTTTCCAATTTTTGAACATAAGGAAAATCATTTTTATCATAGAAAAATTTTGGATTCTTTTCTGTTTTAATATGATCACTAAAGTTTTCCATTTTTTTATGCTAAGATATAACTATTTTGTGTTTTAGTAAAAATAAAATTACTTCATAAATTAATTTATTATCACTACTTTTGACAGTAGCAAAAATATTTTTAAAATGAAGAAATTATGGTTTAGCATATATGATTTTTCATTCGAATATAAAGGTACTGAATCATCTTTTACAGATGGTTCACATTTTTTGTGGTATCAAGAATTTCAAAATAATTACACCAAAATTCTTAAAGAACTTCAAAACTATTTAAAAGAAAATAACCTTGAAGGATACTTTAATGTCTCTATGGTTACAAAACCAAAAAGTTGGAAAACTATAAGTCTCAAAAACTGGGGAATTAATTTATTTAAAAACCAAAAAAACTTCCCTTTAACCTCATCAATTTTAAATAATTATCCTGAAATTTTATCGCTATCATTTAATTTATTAGAGCCTAAAAGTTCAATTCTTCCACATTGTGGAGACACTAATGGAATTTATAGATGTCATCTAGGTTTAGAAATACCAGAAGGATTACCTAATTGTGGTTTTAGAGTTAGAGACGAGATTAGACCTTGGGAAAATGGACAATGGATTGTTTTTATGGACGCATACAACCATGAAGCATTTAATCATTCTGAACAGCCTAGATATATAATGGTTATTGATGTTTTGAGAGATGAGTTTTCTTCCAAAAAAAACAAAATAATTGCTACTGTTAGAACCTCTCTATTTCTTCAAAAACGTGCACAAACACTCAAATTCTTATTAAAATTTCCAAAGTTTGTTATAAAATCAATCGCATTTGTGTTGAGCCCATTTGCATTGATTGCAACATGGGTCTTTAACCTTTTAAAAGTTTATTAATGAGCTTTAAGAAACATAAAGAATGGTATTCGTTTGCAGAAGGTAAAAAATATGATGGTGATGATCCTTCTTTTTTTAATGTTGAAAACACACCTTGGAAGAACATTTTAGAATCAAACTTTAAATTGTTTTTATCAGAAATAGAAAATTTAATCTCTCAAGAAGAAGAAAATATAATCCCTTATTTTAATGAAACACTTGCGTCAAAAAAAGAGAATTGGTCTATATTTCCTTTGATTGTTTGGGGTGACATTAATAAAAACAATGTTTTAAAAACTCCAAAAACTTTTGAAATAATAAGCCAAATAGAAGGTGTAACTTCATGTGCTTTTTCAATATTAAAACCTTTTACCAAAATAAAGCCTCATCACGGTGATAGTAATGTCATGTATAGGGTTCATTTAACTTTAAAGTCGGAAGCAAAATTACCCGAAATGGGTATGAAGGTAAACAATAAAGAAATTGGTTGGGAAGTTGGTAAATTATTTGCCTTTTGTGATGCTCACGAACATAAGGTTTGGAACAACTCTAATACTTCTAGATATGTTTTAATTATAGATATATTGAGGCCAGAATTTATAACTAATAAAGTTAAAATTTGCGCTAAAGTAAAAGCGACATTATTTTGGCAATTGAAGTTTCAGAAGTTTTATATTTTTAATCATTTTCCAAAATTTATGAGACGCGCACTTATGAATATAACTTCCCTTTTTTATTATAAAAAAACTCAATAAATTTTATACAGACTATCTAATGCGTTTTTAATTTTCGGTGTTAAAATAGCCTTTCCATAGTCATTCAAATGATGACTGTCAAAAAACATCTCGGGTTGGTTTTCTAATGTTCTTTCAAAATCTAGTATTGGTAAACCATATTCTTTGACTATTTTTTCCGAAGGTCTTTTGTAAATAAATTTAGCATTTACATTATTTTTTATCTCTTGAAAAACATATTTAGTCATAGGAAATTTAATAAAAATTGGCTTTACGTTATATTCTTTGCACAATAAAATGGTTTTTTCTAGATATTTTAAAGATGTTGGATCAAATAAATTTTCATGGTTTTCGCCACACATCAATTCTTCTTGAACAAAGACTTTTGCTTTAGCTTTTTGTTTTTCAATAGATAAATCACAAAATCTTATTTTATTTTTCTTTTTCCTGTTTTGGTGTGCAGTGTTCATTGCAAACTGCCATTCAATATATGGAAATAATGTTAATTTTAAATAATCGTAATAACTACTATACAAGTTGGGTTCAAACTCGGATAATTCTTCAAGTGGAATAAATCTTTTATAAAAACCTTTTTGTGATCTGTATAAGTTAAACCCTTTTGAAAAAGTAACAATGTCACAAGGAAATATAATATACTCAGGATCTTTTAAGGAATTGTTCTCCAATAAATACTTTATTTTGTAATAGGTCATTACATTATTTTCTCCGAAATATGCAATTGAATATAGGTCTTCTATTTTCGATTCATCAATACTTCTATTGGAATGTGAATCTCCAGCCAATATGGTTTTATAGTATTTTTTATTTGTTAAAACGTTATCAAATTTTAAAACCAATTCATTTCTTCTGTTATTCACATAATGAAACAAAGCAACAAAAATGAAATGCACCAATAAAATCAAAAGCCCTATATATACTATCTTTTTTTTCATCGTTTTTTAGAATTGATAATATTGAAAAGTAACATCCGCTCGCATGCTTAAAAATATTAAACTAAATATCATAAAAACATAAATTAGCGCTCGGATTTTAAATGATGCTATACCTTCAACACAGGTGCCTTTTGAAGTAATTTGGAAATTTTGTAAAAGTTCAAATAAAAGAACCAATCCAAGTATTGTGACTATTTTTATGTTAGTGAGAGAATTGCTATCAAATACAAAAAGGTTTTTAAGAATATAAGTACTGTCTTGAATACTCGTAGCCCTAAAAAAAACAGATAGTGAAAGCATCATTAAAATTATTGTCAGATAATTTAATAAAGGTAAAAGCCTGTTTTTCTTTAGGAATTTCTTTCTTTTTTTTCTTGTTAAGACATCACCAAGCATCCACAAAAATGCAAGGTTTGCATAAAAAATGTAATTTAAAGTTGCGCCATGCCATATACCCACAACTTGAAAAATTAACCATAAATTAAAAACTGTTTTAAACTTTTTTCCTCTTATCACTCCTCCCAAGTTATCAAAAATGTATTCTTTCAACCATCTCGAAAAAGTAATATGCCATCTGATCCAAAATTCACCTATACTTTTTGAGAAAAAAGGCTTGTTAAAGTTTACTGGTAGATTAATATTAAACATCATTGCAGAACCAATTGCGATATCTGAATAACCAGAAAAATCGGTGTAAATTTGATAAACAAATCCAAATAAAATAATCCAAAGTTCTACGCCATTATATTCATCAAGATTTGCAAAACAGGGATTGATTATTTGAGCAATAGAATCTGCAACAACAATTTTTTTAAACATCCCCCATAATATTATTTTTCCACCATCAACTATATTTTGAACATTAAAGCCTTGATTTCTATTAAACTGAACGGATAAATTCTTTGATTTCTCTATGGGTCCAGCAATAAGTTGAGGGAAAAAACTCACTGATAATGCATAATCAGAAAATGAATTAATTGGAGTATATTTCTTTTGAAAAATATCAATACAATACCCTAGAGTTTTAAAGGTATAAAAAGATATCCCAACTGGAATTAATAAATCTTGAGCGGAAAAATTAGGCCAATTCATCAACTCTATATCTATCCAATGAAAATATTTAAAAATCACAAAAATGATTAAATCAATGGTT
>CAWUIK010000041.1:0-26242 GCA_963922585.1 uncultured Flavobacteriales bacterium
CTTTTGTGCTGGCTGACAGTTAGGTGATATTTATTGCCCACCAGCTTTTAGCCCATGACCGTCTTATTGCTGGTAGGTAAAGAAGAAAGCAACAGCACATTCAATTAACAAAACTTTAAACTAGAAATATTTTTTATATTTTCCTATGCAATTTGAACCAATTTTTTATAAATTTGTATCAACAGTAAAAATTCACCATGACGGTAATAGAACAAATACAAGAAGTGCTGGAATTAGAAGAAGTAGTCGTAGATCAAAACGACATTATTCTCTACAATGATGACGTCAATACATTTGAGCATGTTATCAAGCAATTGATAAAATACTGTAATCACGAAATGACTCAAGCAGAGCAATGTGCTTATATTGTTCATTACAATGGCAAATGTCAAGTAAAAAGAGGTGAGTTTGAAAAATTAAAACCTATTTGCGAAGCATTACTTGAACAAGGTCTTACAGCAAAAATTGAATAAAACTCTAAGATGATGTTATTGTCATATATATTAAGATTGTTTTATTTACTTTTGCACTTCAAATTTTTACATCTTTCAAATGAAAAAAACAGTCTTAATTTTTATTGCAGCCACAATCATGATGGCTTGCGCAAAAGTTCCGATAACCAATAGGAAACAAACCAATCTTCTGCCTGAGTCTAATTTAATTGAAATGGCAAAGGTACAATACTCAGAATTCTTGGCTCAGTCTAAAGTTTTGCCAGATAATGATCCAAGAGCTAAAAGAGTAGCATCTGTAGGAAAAAAAATCCAAGATGTTACAGAAGCATTTTTGACCAGAAAAGGATATGCTAAAAGATTTCAGGGATTTGAATGGGAATTCAAAACTGTAGAAGATGAAACGGTAAATGCATGGTGTATGCCAGGAGGAAAAGTTTGTGTTTATACCGGGATTTTACCTTTATTTGCAACAGACGATGAAATGGCAGTAGTAATGGGACATGAAATTGCGCATGCTATAGCTAGACATGGAAATGAGAGAATGAGTCAGCAGATGATCATCAATGGGGTTGGCTCTGTTTTGGCTCCACAAGATACGACTCAGGTAAGTATTTTTCAGCAAGTATTTATGGGTTCTGCTACATTAGGAATGTTGAAATATGGTAGAAATCATGAAACAGAATCAGACAAATTAGGCTTGGTGTTTTCAAAATTAGCAGGTTATGATCCAGCTGCAGCTATTACTTTTTGGGAAAAAATGGCCGCTCAAGGTGGTGGAAAAATGCCAGAAATATTCAGTACACATCCAAGTGATGAGCGAAGAATTGCCGATTTAAAGGAATTTTTGAAAGAAATTGACCAGTATACTAAATAAATCGTTTTATATTTGCAGGAAATTACAAGGCCACGTGGCGCAACTGAATACCGTGCCTGCGGCAGGCAGGGCGCACCGGATTACGGCAAAAGATGAGAGCATGATTTATTATGTTTATGTTTTAAAAAGTATTAACTTTGCAAGAAATTATGTTGGATTTACCACGAATCTTGAAGTTCGACTAAGTCAGCATAATTCTGGCAAGACAAGGTCAACCAAGCCATATAAACCTTGGAAGGTTTTGTTTTTTGAAGAATATGACTCGAAAGAGAAAGCTTTGAATAGAGAAAAATTCTTGAAAAGTGGTGTCGCAAGAGATTTTATAAAAAATAATTGGCCACGTGGCGCAACTGAATAGCGCATCTGATTACGGCTCAGAAGGTTATAGGTTTGAATCCTATCGTGGTCACTAAGAAAAGCCAAATTTACTTGTTTATCAAGGGTTTGGCTTTTTTCTTTTCCCACATCTTTCACTCATACTTAAATTTAGACACTAGTCTTTTATCAATTTACTTATCTCATATTAAATTATTATTTTCTTACGAACCAATACCTCAGATCCATTGAATAAATGGATGGAATCAGGCTTCATGTTAGTTAAGTGTTTAAAGTCAGGTCCAAAAACAGTATTAAAGTCAAAAGATATTTTAGAACTTAAAACATCATGATATTCCCAAGAAGGATGGTCAACTTTATATAAAGTGCAAGAATTGGCATCAATTTTTGAAGTTCCCCAATAATGTTTAGAAAAAAAATGTTCGGAAGTGTTCGCAATTACAGGTTTACTTTTTTTATCACTTACTATTTTAAAATTGTGCCAGCCGTTTTTCTTTAAACCATAAGATGTAATTAATTTATGCTCATCCTCCATCCAAACATGTTTCATCTTTTGGGTTTCGTAATTTTCTTTATAAATGTATTTGGCAACAAGAGTAAGTGCCTTTTTGGGAAAATATAATTTGGTAAAGGCAACTTCAGATCTCCAAATGCCAGGAGTGATTTCTCTTTTTACGTAAAACCTTAAATTGATTTCTTCAAATATATTATGAAAAGGCACTTTTACATTGAGAAGTCGCGTTTCACAATACCTAAAGGCTACAAGGCTAACAAAGTGTTGACCATTGTGCGACTCTAAAACTGTTCCTTTAGGGAGATGTTTTTCTAGAATTGAGGGATCTATAATATAGTTAGCGGATGCTAATCTTAACCAGTTGGCTTTTAAGAAAGTTTTGTTGTCTTGATTGAATTTTATCATTAAAACTTTAAATGCTTTTGTTTCGATGTTTTTCCAAAATTATAGATTATTTATTGTATCATACAACTTATCTCATTTCTTTTATATATAGGATGTGAATTGATATTGCTTTATGAATTATAAAATAGTATGGAACAAAGTCAAGTTTGTTTTATGTTTTTATATTATTTTTTTTACTTTTACTAATATAATAATATTCAATTTTTAATGAAATTTCAAAAGCTATGGCTGTTAGGTGTAATTAATCTGCTATTTGTAGTAGTTGCGATTTTCTTTGCCCAAGAAATGGTGGAGAAAGGAAGAAACTATAATAAATTGATGCACGAGCATGTAGAAGTACTCACTTTTAAAGACCGTTTGCTCAATCAAGATGAATGGGTTTTGCTCATCACAGGAAAAGTAATCAAGTCTGTAAAAGATGATGTTTGGCTCGAAAAGAAATTGATTTCCGAACAAAAATTAATCGAAGCGCAAGAAAATTATGATGAACTTAAAGAAGGTGGAAATCTTATTTTTTATCTTATTGTAGGATTGGTAGTGCTGACTATTCTAATATATGCCGGCACTTATAGAATTTTATTGGCAACTGGAGGTAGTTTGGTTTCTGCGAGTTTGGTTTTGCTTTATTTGGGGATTTACACACCTCTTTTGGAGATTCACGCTTATGACGAAGATTTAAAAATTCCTATTGTCATTAAGTTTGATGAATTAGCAGCTGTGGGTGATGAATACATCAACAAAGGCTCAAAATATGTAGAGGAATTTTCTAGTTTTTTTGGTATGGATGTGGAAATTCCCGAATACAGCCCATTGTCGTTTTTGGTAAATGGCTACCAATACGACCACTCTGTTGTTTTTGAAGGCAGAATGTATTATTATTTTCAAAGTAAGTCAATAGATTCCATCATTGATTTATTATTTAAAGATAAAAATTATACAGTCGGAATGGCAATTTTGTGTTTTTCGTTTATTTTCCCATTATTTAAAATTTTACTGACATTTTTGTTGGTTTATTCCAATAGAATAAGGAGAAATCCTGCTTTTAATATGATTCTTACTATAATTGGAAAATGGAGTATGGCTGACATTTTTGTAGCAGCAATCTTTTTGGCATATTTTTCTTTTCACAATATGAATACAGGCATCCAAACAGCAAGTGAATCGCTTATTGGTTTAGATTTCTTCTTAGGATATGCAGTGATTTCTATCATCGCTTCTATTTTGGTATGGGCCGCCACCAAAAAGGAAACTAAATTGAAAATGTATGAAAGTGTTTTTTAAATAAGTGTGTTAAAAAGCCTTTTGTCAAAAAAACTCGCAATTCTTTATATTTACCTAAAGTTTTAAAAGACTGTACCTTTACAAAAACAAGTCTTATAGTCTTTCATCTTAGAATCTTGAATCAAAAAATACTTTACCTTTTTAAAACAACTACCTTTATAAAAAATACCAAACACAATGAAAACACTCATCATAGGTGCCAGTAACAATCCAAATAGATATAGTTATAAAGCCGCTCATCAATTGACTCAAAACGGATATGAAATTATTCCTTTTGGAGTTAAGAGAGGTGAAGTAGCTGGCGAGAAAATCGAAAATGAATGGAATTCTAATTGGGAGGTGGATACCGTAACAATGTATGTTAACAGTTCGCTGCAAGAACAATATTACAATGATATCATTGCCCTAAAACCTAGAAGAGTGATTTTCAATCCAGGCACAGAAAACCCATCTTTTACAAAGTTACTTAATCAAAACAATATCGAAACAGAGGATGCTTGTACCTTGGTTTTATTGAGTATGAATGTTTATTGATGTGTGATGTAAGATGGTTCATGTGTGATGGGAAATATGAAATCAGAAAGTATGAAGTAATTGTTACATTGGTATATTGTTACATTAGAAAATGCTTGATGGTTGAGTGTTTTTTCATTGTATGTAAGACATTTTACGTAATACGTTGTACGTTTTTCGTTGTAAAAGAAACTACTTTCAAATTTTCCTTAAATGCGTTAAAGCTACTAAACCAGCAGTTTCTGTGCGTAATCTGTTTTTACCTAAATGAATTTTTTTAAAGTCGTTTTGTTCGGCAAGTTCTATTTCTCTTTTCGAAAAATCACCTTCGGGACCAATCAGCACTATTTTATCTTTATTGGAAGAAGCGAAATTCAAAATCGATTGTTCTGGAAGTTCCTCGCAATAAGCAATTAGTTTAATCGGAGGTAGAGATTGTGAAATCAGTTGCTGTAAAGTTGACGGAACATCAATTTTAGGCATCCAAAAACGTTGAGATTGTTTGGTTGCAGCAAGAATTATTTTTTGCCATCTATCCAAATTTACCTTTACTCTTTCGTTGTTGTCACAGATCAAAGGTATAATTGTATCTACACCAATTTCTGTAGCTTTTTCCAAAAAAAACTCAATTCTTTCATTTGTTTTGGTGGGTGCTATACCAATAGTTATTTTAGGAATGTTTTCGGCTTCAAAAAAAGTTTCACCGATCGTAATCTCACATTTTTTTGGATGATTGTTTACAATAATACCAATTGCCTTACTGCCTTTCCCATTAATTAAAAAAACTTCATCTCCATTTTTGCTTCGCATCACCTTTACAGCATGATGGCTTTCCGTCTCCGAAAGAATAATGTTTTCTTGTAAAACGCCTTCAAAAAAATAAGTGTGCATCTGGTATTTAATATTTCTAATTGAAGGTCAAAGATATTTTAAATCTATTAAAAAAATAAGCAATCTATAAATAAGATGCTTTTTCAAAAGTTAAATAAAGAATATAATTTACAAACGGTAACAATATTTTTATTTAAAAATTTATCTTTGCAACTTAGGAGTTTCTAAATATACACAAAATAGCACTTTAAACTCAAACTTTGATAAATGAAAAAACTACTTTTCTTTAATCTTTTGATGGCTTCAATTTATATAACAAGTTGTGATGCTACTGAAGATGTTTCTAATGATACTAACAATAATGTTGATACAACTCAAAATGTAAAAGAAAACCTATATCCAAACGCACTTCTTCCCCAAGGACTTTGGATTGGAGATTTGAGAATCAACGAAATCGATCGAATTCCTTTTAATATGGAAGTGGTTGGGGATTCTGTTTATTTCATTAATGCAGACGAAAGAATTGGCTCGGTGGTTACGCAAGATGAAAATCAATTGGTTATAAAAATGCCAATTTTTGATAGTGAATTTAGATTTTCAAAAACTGAAACTGGACTTTTTGGATTCTGGCATAATTATGCAAAAAGTAAAGATTATAAAATTGATTTTACGGCAAAACAAGTAGATAAAGAAAATTACTCAAATCGTTTTTATGTACCTGTTTCTCAAACTTTCTCTAATTTTGATGGGAACTGGGAGACGACTTTTGCTGTTGGAACAGACGATGCCTACAAATCTTTAGGGCTTCTTGTTCAAGTCAATCAAGAGTTGACGGGGACTTTCCTAACAGAAACGGGAGATTATCGATTTTTACAAGGAAATGCCACTGGAGATTCTTTATACTTAAGTGCGTTTGATGGTTCGCATGCATTTATGTTCAAAGCCAAATTAGATAATGACACTTTAAGAGGAACTTTCTTTAGTGGTAATCACTACCAAAACAACTGGATCGCTTTCAGGAATAATGATTTTGAATTGATAGATGCTGATTCGCTTACAAAATTGAAGGTAGGTGAGGAATTGTCATTTAGTTTCCCAGGCTTGGATGACAAAATGGTAGATTATCCAAGTATGAAATATTCAGAAAAAGTGGTCATCATTCAGATTCTAGGTTCATGGTGTCCTAATTGTATGGACGAAACTAAATTCTTAACCAATTTACATAAATCTTACAAAGATCAAGGGCTTGAAATTATTGGAATTTCATTTGAGAACCCGCCTACTTTGGAAGGGAAAATTGAGAGAGTTCAAGGTTTGAAAGATTATTTTGGAGCAGAATATGATTTCTGTATCGGAGGAAATGCAGATAAAAAAACAGCCGAACAAGCCATCCCAGCATTAGAGAAAGTAATGTCTTTTCCTACTACAATCTATATTGATAAAGATGGAGTGATCAGAAAAATCCATACAGGATTCAATGGACCTGGTACTGGACCCTATTATTTGAAGTATGCTGAACAAACCAATAAATTTGTTCAGTCTCTATTGCTTAAATAGTTATGATGATTGCTTCCAAAAATGCAATTTTAAGATATAGAATCATTGACAAATGTATTCGTTCTTACGCTTATCCTTTTCCTTCTAAAGAAGAATTAAGAGCCGCTTGTGAAGCAGAATTATACGGGTCTTCTAAGGGTGAAAATATTTGTGACTCTACAATCGAAAAGGATATTTTTGCGATGAGAAATGAGCACGATGCACCTATTAAATTTAGCAGAAGACACAGCGGTTATTATTATGATGATCCTAATTACACTATTGATGACATTCCTTTAAACGAAAAAGATATTGACGCCATCAAAATGGCCACAAATGTATTGTATCAATTCAAAAACTCTAGTTTGTTCGAAAATTTTGATTTTGCCATTTCCAAAATTATTGATCGAGTTAATATTTCCAAAAATGTTAATGATAAAGCAGTTGATAATTTTGTGCAGTTCGAAAAAGTTTCCAAAGTTTTAGGTGGAGAATATCTCGAAACATTATTGGAAGCGATAAAGAAAAAGAAAAAAGTACAGTTTGAATATCAAAGTTTTACAAATTCTGAAAAATCTTTAAGGAGAATTCATCCATATTTATTAAAGGAATATCGTCATAGATGGTATTTAATTGGCAAAAGTGAACTTAAAAATAGAATTCAAACCTTTGGTTTAGACAGACTTCAAGAATTGACAGTTTTGGATGAAAAGTTTTCTAAAGATCCATCTTTCAAACCTGATTTGTTTTTTAAACATTCTATTGGAATTACTGCTAATGTTGGTGAACCCGAAAAAATAACCATCGAAACTCAAGAATTACTTTCAAAATACTTGTTGTCTCAACCACTTCACGAATCACAAAAATATTTAGGTGTAAACGAAGATAATAAACATTTGTTTTCATATTTTTTATTACCCACTTATGAACTTAAGATGCAATTGTTAGGATATGGTGATGAGGTTAAAGTTGTTGAACCAAAATCTTTAGCTGATACTATTAAAAATACTTGTGAAAAAGTGTTTAAACAATACCAAATATAGATTGTCAATGACTATACTTCTTTCAGAACTTCCAAAAAAATCAAAAGAAAATTCAAAATTATTTTCAAAGAAAATTGAAAAACTTAAAAAGGTAAAAGATGGAAATCTAGATGTTTTAATCAATGATTTGAATGATAAGGTCTTTTCAAAAATCGACTGTTTGTCATGTGCGAATTGTTGTAAAAATTTAGGACCACTTTTTACTCAAAAAGATATTGAAAGGATAGCCAAACATCTTAAACTTAAACCTGGAACTTTCACCGAAAAGTATCTCAAAATAGATGAAGACAATGATTATGTATTGAAACAAACACCTTGCTCATTTTTAGGTGAAGATAATTATTGTAGCATATACGATGTAAGACCCAAAGCTTGTGCTGATTATCCTAATACACATCTTAGAAACCAAAAAACAATGTTGAAAATCCTTCAAAAAAACACATCGTTTTGTCCAGCAGTTTACGATATTTTAGATAGAATTTAACTTGAAATCATTATTTATTTGAGGTATTTCAATTGATTATTTAATATAGAATTTTTTTAGAAATTCAAAATGTAAATAACTTTTGATATCAATCTTGTTTTTTTTACCTTTTCAAAAGTTGCAATTTCTATATTTGCTTTATGGAATATTTAAACGAACTTAACGAAGCCCAAAGAGGTGCAGCAAAGCATATTGAAGGACCTATGATGGTAATTGCAGGAGCTGGTTCTGGTAAAACCAGAGTACTAACTTACCGTATTGCTCATCTTATTGATAATGGAGTAGATTCGTTTAATATTCTTGCATTAACTTTTACCAATAAAGCGGCAAAAGAAATGAAAGATCGTATCTCCAAAATGATTGGTCAAAATGAAGCCAAAAATATATGGATGGGTACTTTTCACTCAATTTTTGCCAGAATTTTAAGAGTAGAAAGCGAAAGAATTGGATATCCTAATAATTTTACAATTTATGACACTGCAGATTCTAAAAACTTGCTAAAGACAATTGTAAAAGAAATGGGTTTAGATGATAAGTTGTATAAAGTTTCTATCGTTTATGGTAGAATTTCGTCCGCAAAAAACAATCTTATCTCTCCGCAAGCTTATCTCAATAATGTTGAAATCATGTCTGAAGATGCCTCCAATGCTCGTCCGAAAATTGGAGAAATCTATATGGAATATGCCAAAAGATGCTACAAAGCCAGTGCAATGGATTTTGATGATTTGCTTTTTATTACCAATGTTTTACTCAAAAATCATCCTGATGTATTGCTAAAATATCAAGAGAAATTCAAATATATTCTAGTAGATGAGTATCAAGATACTAACTATTCTCAATATCTTATTGTAAAAAGATTAGCTGCTAGATATGAGAATTTATGTGTTGTAGGAGATGATGCTCAAAGTATATACGCTTTTAGAGGGGCTAATATTCAAAATATTCTCAACTTCAAAAAAGATTACCCAGACTTTAAACTTTACAAATTAGAACAAAATTACAGAAGTACACAAAATATAGTAGATGCAGCTAATAGTATTATACTCAACAATAGAGATCAGATTCAGAAGGATGTTTGGACTAGCAATCCTCAAGGAGAATTAATAAAAGTTGTAAGAACTTTCTCGGATAATGAAGAAGGAAAGTTTGTAGCTAATGATATTTTCGAAAATAAAAACAATCATCAACTCAATAATATAGATTTTGCTATTCTATATAGAACAAATGCACAATCTAGATCGATGGAGGAAGCTTTACGTAAAATAAATATTCCATATAAAATTTATGGTGGACAATCCTTCTATCAAAGAAAAGAAATTAAAGATTTATTAGCGTATTTTAGATTGGTAGCTAACCCTGCTGATGAAGAGGCTTTCAAAAGAATAATAAATTATCCAAAAAGAGGCATTGGACAAACATCAATTGATAAATTGACGATTGCTGCCAATAATAATGATACTACCATTTGGAAAGTATTAGAAAACCCTGCGGATAATGGCTTGAACCTACCCTCTGGCACTTTTACTAAAATTCAAGAGTTTGTTTTGATGATAAAAAGTTTCTCCTCCAAAATCAATAAAACAAATGCTTATGAAATTGCTGAAGAAATTGCAAAAGTTTCAGGTTTGTTCAGAGAATTATATTCAGACAAAACTCCAGAGGGTGTTAGTAGATATGAAAACATTCAAGAATTACTCAATGGTATAAAAGAGTTTACTGATGCTCAGTCTACAGAAGAGAATCTTGTTACTTTACCAGATTTTCTGATTGATGTAGCGTTACTAACTGATGCTGATAATGATGATCCAGAAGATAAAGATAAAGTTACATTAATGACTATTCATAGTGCAAAAGGTCTTGAGTTTCCTTATGTTTATATTGTAGGCATGGAAGAAAATCTTTTTCCTTCACAACTTTCTATTAATACTCGATCTGAATTAGAAGAGGAAAGACGTTTGTTTTATGTTGCTGTTACAAGAGCTGAAACAAAATGTACTCTTACTTACGCAACTAGTCGTTATAGATGGGGGCAAGTAACTCAATGTGAACCTAGTCGATTTATCGATGAAATTGACAAAAAGTATTTAGATTATGATATGGCAAGTCCAGCTTTTGTACCTCCACATATGATGGATACGACAAACGATTTTAGTTCATCAAGCAGCAGTAATCCATTCAGAAATCAAAGTTTTATCGATAAGTATAAATCGAAAAGTCAAAATACAAGTTCCAATTCTAAAGCCGAACCAAAACCTACGTTTGGAGTTCCAAAAAATCTCAAGAAGATTACAGGAAATGTAGCTGCTCAAAAAGTTGATAGTTCTAAAATTATAGCTGGAGCTCAGGTTTTACATGATAGATTTGGTAAAGGAAAAGTTCTTTCGATCGAAGACGGAAAAGCAACAGTGTTCTTTCCTTCTCATGGTCAAAAACAGTTGTTACTTCAGTTCGCAAAATTGGAGGTAATTGGTTAAACCAATTCAGCGACAATTCCCTTTGGAATAGAATCAATTAGTGTTTTGGTATAAAGTGATTTTGGCCTTTCATAAATGTTATCAGAAGTACCTATTTCTTCTATTTTACCTTTGTTCATAACGACTATTCTGTCGCTCATAAATTTTACTACAGATAAATCATGGGAAATGAATAGGTAAGTCAAACCAAAATCATTTCTCAGCTCATTAAGTAAGTTTAAAACATCAGCTTGAACAGAAACATCTAGTGCAGATACTGATTCATCACAGATTACAAACTTTGGTTTTAAGGCAATACTTCTTGCTATACAAATTCGTTGTCTTTGACCACCACTAAATTCATGTGGGTATCTATCAAAATGGAAGTCTTTTAACCCAACTCTATTTAGTAATGTTAAAACCTCTTGTTTTCTTTGCATGTCATTGTCACAAATCCCATGGACTCTCATAGGTTCCATTATTGCGCTACCAATTGACATTCTTGGATTCAACGATGAATATGGGTCTTGAAAAATAATTTGAACATCTTTTCTTAAATGTCTAAGTTGCTCTTTATTCATTTTAAGTATATCCTTGTTGTCAAACAAAACGCTACCATCTGTTGCGTCTACCAATCTTAAAAGTGTTCTACCTAATGTTGTCTTTCCACACCCTGACTCTCCAACTAAACCAAGTGTTTCCCCAGGATATATGTCAAAACTAACATTATCGACAGCTTTCACAAAGTCTTTAGGTTTACCAAAAATATTTCTTTCGGAGGGAAAATAAGTTTTTAGACCTTTTACTTTGACTAATGGTTCTGCATTATAAATCATTTGTCTTCTTAATTGAACTTCTGAATCACTCATTTGAAGTTCTTTCAGTACATCTGCAACTTCTTTTTTAGTCTCAATTAATTTTCCTTCCGCATCTTCATATACGAAATGTTTTCTTGTGGGAAGTTCTGTTAATCTTAAGTCTAAAGGTGGTCTACACGCCAAAAGACCTTTTGTATATGGGTGTTTTGCTTTTAAAAAAACATCTTGTACAGAACCTTGCTCAACAATTTTACCCTTATACATCACTGCTATCTCATCAGCTAATTCAGCAATTACACCTAAGTCATGAGTAATGAATATAATTCCCATGTCCAACTCTTTTTGGAGTTGTTTTAAAATTTTTAATATTGTTTTCTGTACAGTTACATCAAGAGCAGTAGTAGGCTCATCAGCAATAAGTAATTTTGGGTTGCATGATAAAGCCATAGCAATCATAACCCTCTGCTTTTGCCCTCCTGAGATTTGATGTGGGTAACTATCAAAAATCTTAGAAGGTCTAGGTAATTTTACTTTTTTGAAAAGTTTTATGGTTTTTTTTCTTGCTTCTCTCTCTCTTTTGGTCATGTATCCTTTGAAATAAGGTATTGTTAACCTTTGAGACATCTCAGTGAAAGTCTCGTTGCGTTTTTTTCTAATAAGTGGAAATACCAATCCTAACTTGAAAAAGAAAAAAAGTACATTTAGTATTGATATTAAACCATTTATGATGGGTTTTATGAAATAATTTAGTATGATGCTTAAAGTTATGTCAAGAAACTTCTTGAAAAAACCTTGTTGTGCTATTGTTTTGTCATGAAGTAAAATTGCTTCCACTATTTGATCTCCACAGGTATAAACTGGATTCAATGAGGTCATTGGTTCTTGAAAAATCATAGCAATGTCATTTCCTCTAATTTTTCTAAACTCCTTTTGAGAAAGTTTAGTCAAATCTTTTTGAACTCCATTTACATTAAAAAGGATTTTTCCCGATTCAATTTTTCCAGGAGGCATTGGAACTAAACCCATTGCAGAAAGTGAGGTTACAGATTTACCAGAACCTGACTCACCAACAATACCCATAATCTTTCCCTTCTTTATTTTTAAAGAAATATTATCAACAGCTTTTACTACTCCTTCTTCAGTGTTGAAAGTTGTAGTCAAATTTTCAATATGCAGTATGGTGTCTGACAATTTTTTTCAATAATTACGTGAAAGTAAAATTAATGATGTTACCAAACAAAAAAAAAAGCAAGAAAATGAAATTATTAATAAATATTTTCGATTGACTTTCCTTTTTTACTTATAAATTTGTATATTGGAATTAATATATAACCAAAAATTAAAAAAAATCATGTTAAAACAAAAAATTGAAACTGCACTTAACAAACAAATAGAATTGGAGGCATCTTCATCTCAATTTTATCTTTCTATGGCATCATGGGCAGAGACAGTTGGTTTGAATGGAACTTCTTCATTTTTATATAATCACAGCGATGAGGAAAGACAACATATGTTGAAATTAGTTAAGTTTATTAATGAAAGGGGAGGGAGAGCAGTGATACCGGCTTTAACACAACCACCTACAACTTTTAAAGATATCAAGGAAATATTTGAATCGCTTTTGGAGCATGAATTGAATGTTACTGACAGTATTAATAATGTAGTAGATATATGCCTTCAAGAGAAAGATTATACAACTCATAATTTTATGCAGTGGTATGTATCTGAGCAACTTGAAGAAGAAGCATTAGCTAGAAATATTATCGATAAATTAAATATGATTGGTAATGATAAAGGGGGGCTTTATCTCTTTGATAGAGATTTAGAAATGTTGGCTGCAAAAGCCACTCCAGAACCAACCAAATAAAGAACAAATTTTGCGTTATTTTAGAATTTTAATTTTTAGAGCGGTATTAGGGTTGTTTTTTACAACTCTAGTATCCGTTTCTATAAATGAAGTTCATGCTCAGTATAGAGATCCATTTTCTGAAAAGAAAAAAAAACGCAAAAACACAGGCAAGAAAAAACTTTTTGAAAAGAACAAAACAAAAAGACTTAAAAAAGGTGAAGACCCATTTAAAGAGAAGAGAAATAAAAAAACTCAAAAAAGCAAAGTAGATCCTTATCAGTCAAAAAAGAAAAAAAAGAAAGCTAAAATAAAAGAAAAGGACGCTTTCAAAACTAAAAAGAAAGATAAACTGTACAATAAAAAATACAGTCAAAAGAAAAGAAAACAATCCAAAGATAGAAAAACCAAGACCAAGAAAAATTCAGGTAGAAAAGGAGAAGGTGTTGTTGAACTTAAAAGAATTAAGAAAAAGAAATTAAAAGAACCGGATAGTTTTGTAACAGAACCCAACAAGGAAAAAATGAAAAATCCACACAGTGAATCTGGATTGTTTCCCAAAGGTATGTTTCCTTGATAAAGAATTTAAAGTATTATTCCACTAAATATTTTTGGCACGATATTAGAAGATTGAAAAAAATATTGTAATTATATAAATTTTTACTATTATTGTAACCAAATTCAAACAAACAAAGTAAAATTGAGACGCTTTTTAAACATAGTATTGCTTATTTTGATTTCAAGTCAATTGACTTGGGGGCAAGGAGGCGCTGCTGAAGCGAATCTTAAAATAAAAAGTATGTTTGTTTATAATTTTGTGAAAAACGTTGATTGGCCAAGCGCAAAGAAAGAAGGAGATTTCAAAATTGGGATTATTGCAGACAAGGATTTATATCAATTGATGAATTCTACTTATGCTGGTAAAGAACATAACGGTCAGAAGCTTGTTTTTGAATACTTTGAGAGTTTTTCTGAATTAGGTAAATGCCACATTGTATATGTTGCTCCCAAAGTGAGCAAAGATTTATCAAAAAACTCCAAAAAATTAAGAGATAACAAAACATTGGTTGTTACTGATCAAGGCGGTTTGCTATATGATGGCTCAGTAATCAACTTTGTAACTAATAACAATAAATTAGCTTTTGAAATAAGTAAAACTAATGCAGATTTAGTGCCCCTAACCATTGGACCTGCACTCCTTAAAATGGCGTCAAGTGTAATATGAACTGGATAAAACACATATCGATTTTATTATTTGTACTTAGTGCAATGACAATGACTAGTCAAACTAATGACAAATACTGCATCTATGATCAAGTTGCTTTAGAGAAATATGGCGAAAAAGATTTAGATGCAGCTAGAATGTATATTGACAGTGCAATTTTAATGTGTGATAAATTAAGACAAGATGCTTATGTTCACCATGTGAAAGGATTTGTATATTATGAACTGTACAAAAGAGACGAATTACAAGATCCATATTCCAAATTAAGAGATGTAGCTTTCGAAGCTTTTATGGAGTCTAATAGGTTGGATGTAAACAATGAATTTAAAGAGAAAAACAATAAAAGTCTAAAGAATATTGCAACTAGAATTCAATTGAACGTTAGTAATCTTTTGGATACAAATAACTACAGAAAAGCAATAGAAGTAAACAAAATATTTAAATCGACCTTAGAAAAAGGAAACATAAGTATTGATACAAAAGCGTATGATATATCTTTCTACATCAACCTTGGTGGATTATTTACAGATTTGTATGAAAATAACAAAGTTGCTAATGAAACTATGATTGATTCTGCAATTCATTATTACAAGAAAAGTTTAGAGTTGGATAGTTTGAATTTTGTTGGAAATCTTCAATTGGGTTATGTTTATCACAATCTTTCAATAGATATAATCTTGTCTATGGATCCAGAAGATGACATCATGACAATGTACGAAAATCAAGAGAAATCAAGTAATTATGGTTTGTTGTCTTTGCCTTATCTAAAGCTGGCTCACGAACAACAACCTAAAAACACTAAAATTCTTTATGGTTTAGCAGGGATATATTTTATGCTCCAAGAAAAAGATAAAAGTGAATTTTATCAAAACTTATACAATGAATTAACAAAAGAAGAGGAACAGGATTAAAAATTCATGTTTCAAATGGAATGAGATTTAAACTAAATAACCAAAAATCATGCAAACAAGGAGTCTATTTTAGATTCCTTTTCGTGTTTTAAGATATGAAATTTTCAGTAGGGAAAAAAATAGGACTTGGATTTATTGTAGTTGGTGTGTTGATGCTGGCTGTTTTTTCTACTACTATGTCTATTGTAAGCGGTGCTCAAGAGACTTTGGAAGATTCAATTGAGTCAAATGAACAGTATACAGAAGTTGGATTCCCAACAGTAACCAACCTTAAAAAACTAGACGATAACCTGACTAATCTTGGTGTGCATGTTAATAATTGGGTTTTTAATACAACAAATGATATAACACCGCTACTTTCTTTAAATCTTACCTTAGATACCTTACTACCTGCTGATATAGAAGCATTAGAGGTTATTGTAGCAAAATGGGGCGAAGATTCCAATGAAGATCTTCAAAAATTCGAAAATATAAAGTCTGAGATTCAAGAAGTAAAAGAGTTAATTGATTTTGGAATTAGAAATGTATTAGTTGATTTTGAGTCAAAAACAGATCCTACAAATTTTTTTATGGCAAGTACGGCTCTAGACGAAATCAAGCCTAAGTTAGAAAATATTTCTCTTGAAGTAAAAGATTTATTGGATAAAAAAAATGAAGAGTCTGCAATTCAAAAAAATGAAATGAACTCTAAGTTCACAGATACTTCAGACCAATTTAGCCTTTTATTCAAAATTATTATTTTAGCCTTGATTACTCTTGGAGTTGGTACATTTATTATTGCTGTAATTACTACAAGAAGCATTACCAAGCCGGTTCATGAATTAAAAGGTATTCTTATTAATTTAGGTAAAGGTATATTTCCCAAAAAGGAAATTAAACCAAGCAATGATGAGATAGGGGAAATGTCTGTTGCGATGAATCAATTGGTAATTGGACTGAAAGGAACAACAAACTTTGCAAATGAAGTTGGTAAAAGTAATTTTACTACGGAATACAAACCACTTAGCGATGAAGACGTTTTAGGACATGCTTTAGTAAAAATGCGTGATGAACTTGCTGAAAGTGAAAGAATTCTTGAGCAAAAAGTAATTGAAAGAACAGCTGAAGTAGTACGCCAAAAAGAAGAGATAGAAAGACAAAGCGCTAAGTTAGAGGAGCTTTATGAAGACGTAACGGCTAGTATAAGATATGCAAAACGTCTGCAAGATTCTATTTTACCTCAAGATACTTTTATTCATAGACTTTTACCAGAATCCTTCGTGTTGTTTAAACCAAAAGATATTGTGTCTGGAGATTTTTATTGGTTTAGTGAAACTGATAATAAGGTATTATTTTCTTCTGTGGATTGTACAGGGCACGGAGTTCCGGGAGCGTTTATGAGTTTAATTGGAGCGAATGCTTTGAATCAAATTGTTTCTAAAAATATAGATACTCCTGCTGTAATTCTTGATGAATTGAATAGATTGTCTTCTGAGGCTATGAATAAATCTGAAGAGGGTAGAGATAAAGTTAGAGACGGTATGGACGTTGCATTATGTTCTATTTCAAAAGACTTTAAGACTTTAGAATATGCTGGTGCAAATAATCCACTTTATTTAATTAGAGATGGAGAAATTGAAGTAACCAAAGCTGACAAATTTGCAATTGCTAGTTTTGAACATGGTGAGGAACACTATTCAAATCACTCAATTGAATTGAAAAAGGGTGATTTAATTTATGTTTTCTCTGATGGATATGCAGATCAATTTGGCGGTTCTAAAGGTAAAAAATTCATGTACAAACAGTTTAGAGATACACTTTTGGAAATCAAAGATTTGCCTATGTTAAAGCAAAAAGAAATTTTAGATCATAAAATTGAATCTTGGAGAGGTGATTTTGAACAAGTAGATGATATTCTTGTTGTTGGTGTAAGAATATAATTATTTTTACCCTATTATTTTGATAATTTAATTCCTAAAAATACATATTATGTCAGAGTGGTTTGCAAATCTTAGTACAATAGAACAAACGTATTGGATTATTACTTTAATAGGTTCATTATTCTTCATTGTTATTCTAGTTACAACTTTTTTAGGTGGAGAAGTAGATGAATTGGGTGATGCTGATTTTGATGGAGGTATAGACTTTCAATTTTTATCTTTCAAAAATTTAGTTGGTTTTGTTACTATATTTGGTTGGACTGGATTAGCAGGAATCAATTCTGGCTGGGCCGATACTACCACGCTTATTGTTTCATTTGTTTGCGGATTAATCATGATATTGATTATGGCTTCTTTGTTTTATTTCCTTAGAAATACAGGAGAAAGTGGGAATTTAAAAATTGCAAATGCTGTAGATAAAATTGGAGAAGTATATATACCCATTGGAGCCAAAAGAAGTTCTATAGGTAAAATTCAAATAAAAGTACAAGGTTCACTTAGAGAGCTAGAAGCCTTAACTGATGATGAAATTGACTTAGAAAGAGGTAATGTAGTAAAAGTAATAGAAGTAATAAGTGATGAATTATTACTGGTAAGAAAATTGTAATCTTACACATCATCTTTTTTAAATCTATGTTTTTATAATTTTGTCTAACTTTTTAAAGTAGATATTTCAAAAATTAATCGATAATTCTTTCTTTGCTTAGTACAAAGCATTATATTTACACTTTAAATTTAATTATAATAAAATGAGAATTTCAATTTTAGAAAACGATGTAAATTTTGATGGTGTTCCCTATTGGTTAATAGCGATACTTGCTGGAGTTTTGTTTTTTGTTATCATCATTGTCTTTTGGGCAAGAAGATACAAAAGATGTCCTGCTAATAAAATTTTAGTAGTATATGGAAAAGGAAATGATACAGGGAAATCTGCAAGATGTATTTCTGGTGGTGCTGCATTTATATGGCCTATAATTCAAGATTACGCTTTTTTGGATTTAGCTCCAATATCACTTGAAGTGGAGTTGAAAAATGCGCTTTCTAAGCAAAATATACGTGTTGATGTACCGTCTAGTTTTACAGTGGGTATTTCTAATGAAGATTCTATCATGAACAACGCTGCAGAGCGTTTGTTAAATCTTTCTAAAGAACAAATACAAAGTATTGCTAGAGATATTATTTTTGGTCAGTTACGTTTGGTAATTGCTACTATGGATATTGAGGAAATCAATAGTAATAGAGATAAGTTTTTGGCAAATGTAAGTGCCAATGTAGAGGCGGAATTGAAGAAAATTGGACTTAAACTGATCAACGTTAACGTTACAGATATCAGAGATGAGTCTGGGTATATCGAAGCACTTGGTAAAGAAGCAGCAGCACATGCAATAAACGAAGCTAGAAAAACAGTAGCTGAAAAAAATAGAGATGGATCTATCGGTGAAGCGAATGCTTTCCAAGAACAAAGAGTTAAGGTTTCTGAAGCTACTGCAAAAGCCAAAATTGGTGAAGCAAATGCACAACAAACAGAAAGAACTCAAGTTGCAGCAGCTAATGCACAAGCCAAAATTGGTGAAGCACAAGCCCTTCAAAATGAAAGAATCCAAACTGCAGATGCTCTTGCAAAAGCCAAAATCGGTGAGGCGCAAGCATTACAAGAAGAAAGGATTCAAACATCTGCAGCTAATGCTAAGGCGATAGAGGGAGAAAACTTAGCAAGAATTCAAATTGCTGAAACAGACGCACAAAGAAGAGAAAGACAAGCAGAGGCCGAAAAAAGAGCAATATCTTCTGAAAAAGTTCAAGCTGCTCAAGCACTTAGAGAAGCATATCTCGCAGAGGAAGAGGCTGAAAAACAAAGAGCTGAAAGAGATAAGGCTTCTCAATATGCCGATGTAATTATTCCAGCAGAAATCGAAAAAACAAGAGTAGAAATTGATGCTGAAGCAAAAGCAGAAAATATAAGAAGAATTGCCAAAGGTGAGGCAGACGCATTGTTATTAAGAAAACAAGCAGAAGCGCAAGGATTATTAGAAATTCTTACTAAACAAGCACAAGGTCTTGATAAAATCGTTTCTGCAGCAGGAAGTAATCCTAAAGATGCAGTATTGTTATTGGTTGCTGATAAATTACCAGAGTTGGTTAAAACTCAAGCCGATGCAATTAAAAACATCAAAATTGATAAAGTTACTGTTTGGGATGGAGGTAACTCTTCCAATGGAAAGACATCAACAGCCAATTTTCTAAGCGGAATTTATAAGTCTGTTCCACCGTTAGAAGAAATGTTTAACATGGCAGGAATGCAATTGCCTTCATATTTGGGAGCCAAACAGGATAATACTGAAGATTCAAATATTGAAGAAGTAGCGTCAGATGAAGAAACTAAATCTTCTGAATCTGTTAAATCTTCAAATAAAGATGAAGATAATAAAGATGCGAAATAAGTTTTAATATAAATAATTCAAACCTTGGTGAGATTTCTTATCAAGGTTTGTTTGTATATGGATGAATCGATTTTTTAGAAATACAATCTCTTTGTTAACTATTGTTTTGCTATGTATAAATACAATTGTAGCACAAACAATAAGATTTCAATCATTAACTATTAAAGATGGGTTATCCCAAAGCGCTACAAATTGTATTTTCCAAGATAATTTAGGATATGTTTGGATTGGAACTCAAGATGGACTAAATAAATTTGATGGTATAGATTTCAAAGTATATAAGCATTTAGTTAATAATAAAGAAAGTTTATCAAGTTCATATATCAATTGTATAACAGTTGATTCATCAACGAATCTTATTTACATAGGAACTCAAAATGGAGGTGTAAATATTTACAACCCTTCTTCAAATAAGTTTAAGCAATTATCCAATATACCAAATTTAGAAGATGCTACCATAAGTGCCTTGCTCATTCATCAAGGGAAATTATATATAGGCACATCAAAAATGGGTCTTTATGTATATGACATAGAAAACAAAAAACATAAAAAGTTTGGCTTAAATGTCAAGTTTCCTGCTCAAAAAATCGTTAGGTTATCGCTTGTAAATGAAAATATTTGGATTGGAACTGAAGGTCAAGGTTTAGTAATATTTGATACAAAAACAGACACGTATTCACATTTTACCAACAACCCAAATGTTAAAGAATCTCTAATAAACAATAATGTTTCCAAAGCAATTGAGATTGCACCAAATAAAATTCTCTTAGGTACAAATTCAGGTTTAAACATTGTTGATATGTCTAAAGCGATACCAAGTTTTAAAGTCATTAGACCCAAAAGTAAAGATCTTAAATTAAATTCTGTAGAAGATATTGTAAGGCAAAACGATAGCGTTTATTGGATTGCAACAAATGGCGAAGGATTGTTTAAACTCCTAATTAATAAAGAGAATCAATATAGATTTTTTAACTTTCAATCCAACGAGCTCAATAAATATGCAATACCACATAATATTGTTAACCAGGCAATGGTAGATTATGCAGGTACTATATGGGTTGTAACGCAAGATGGCTTGGCATTTTTTGACCCAGAAAAGCAAGGTTTTCAATCTTTTGTATATGAATATGGTAATTCCAAAAGTATTTTAGATAAAACAGTATGGTCAATTTTTCAAAAAGACTCAATGATTTGGGTTGGCACAAGGCAAGGTGTTACCGCTATTGATAGAAAAAATGATAAATATTTTCAATATCCATTTAGTAGTTCAAATCTAAATCAGCCAAACAATAATAGTGTATATTATGTTACAGAAGGTCCTAAAGGTAATATTTGGACTTGTACTTCAAGTGGTGTTTTTATTTTGAATGTAAATGCAACAAATAAAAACTTATTTGAATATCAAAAAATTAACTTTAGAGAAAATATAGATCCTTGGGATGACGATCAATGTTATCACATAAATTTTGGAGAAAAAAATTATGCTTGGATTAGTTCAAAAGAAGGTATTGCAAGATTAGATATTAATTCTATAGTTCCTAAATTTTACGCTCATGATATTAATAATCCTAATTCAGTGGCAGCAGAAGCTTGTCGTTTAATTTACATAGATAAATCTGGTCAAAAATGGGCTGCGTTTTCGGGAAGTGGTTTTGCTAAAATAATTGATATTGAAAGTTTAGACGGATATAATGTTAGTTTAAAATATTATCAAAATGATCCTGAAAATTACAACTCTCTAAGTAATAATACTGTATTAAGTATGTATGAAGAGCCTAAAGGAACCTTGTGGTTATCTACTTATGGAGGAGGTTTAAATAAGTTTGTAATTGAAAGCGAATTGTTTGAATCTTTTACTGAAGAGGATGGTTTAGCAAACAATGCTACTTATGGTATTACAGGTTCTAACTCAGAAAATACAATTTGGATCAGTACCAACTTTGGGCTTTCGAAATTTAATTATCAAACCAAAACTTTCGAGAATTATTTAGAAAATGATGGGCTCTTAAGTAATGAATTCAATAATGGGGCCTATTTTCAATCTGAAAGTGGGGAATTATTTTTTGGAGGTATTGCAGGTTTTAATGCTTTTTATCCAAACAAAATAAAATCTAATGATATTGAACCAAGAGTAGTAATAACAGATCTTCTGATTGCAAACAAACCCTTTTTTCAAGAATATCCAGAATTAGGAGTAATTTCATATTTAAATGAAGTTAATTTAAAATACAAACAAAATAATATTACTCTTAAATTTAGTGCACTTCATTATACTTTCCCTATGGGGAATAAATATAAAGTAATGCTTGATGGTGTAGATAGTGAACCTACATTTCTCAATAATTTACAACAAATTAACTATTCTAATCTTTCACCGGGGAGTTATACTTTCAAAGTGTGGGCATGTAATAGTGATGGAAAATGGACAGAAAAACCAACTGAATTGTTTATTAATGTGGCAGCTCCATATTGGTCAACATGGTGGTTTATTTCTATTTGTGTAATTCTTTTGGCTGGTATTGTATATGTTTTCTATATATATAGAATTAAGTCTATGAAGTCTCAAAAAGAAAGATTGGCTTTCCTTGTAGAAAAAAGAACTAAAACAATTACTGAACAAAAAGAACAATTAGAAAAAAACCAAGAAGAACTTAAAAAAGAAAAAGAAAAATCTGATAAGTTGCTTTTAAATATTCTCCCTGCTGAAACTGTTGAAGAATTAAAAAACAAAGGAAAAACCAAGCCAAGATATTACAGAATGGTTACAGTTTTGTTTACTGATATTAAGGGTTTTACTCAAATTGCTGAAGATTACAAACCTACGGATTTAGTAAAAAGACTAGACAATTTATTCAGAGTTATTGATAGTATTATTGAGAAACATCAATTAGAAAAAATCAAAACCATAGGAGATGCTTATATGGCTGCCGGTGGAGTGCCACTTAGAGATAAGGAAAACCCCATTAATTCTGTATTGGCTGCATTAGAAATTCAATCTTACATGAAGAAAGAATTCCAAAAATCTAACGAACCAGATGCAGAAGCTTGGGAATTGAGAATTGGTTTGCATACTGGAGATATCATTGCAGGTGTTATTGGAACCAAGAGAATTGCTTATGACATATGGGGAAACACTGTAAATGTTGCCAATAGAATGGAAATGTCAGGTGAAGCTGGAAAAGTAAATGTTTCTGGAACCACTTATGAATACATTAAACCCTATTTTGATTGTACATACAGAGGCAAAATTCCAGCTAAAAATAAAGGTGAAATTGATATGTATTTTGTAGAAGGCATCAAACCTCATCTTGCAAGAGCAAATAGCAATTTAATTCCTAATAAGAAATTTAAAGAATATGTCAATCTTCATATTTATAGTAGTATCAACTACAGAAAGGCAGAGCGTCATATTATGAAAATTCTAAAAGCAGAACTTTCTCCCAATCTTCACTATCATGGTATTCATCATACTTATGACGTAGTAGAAGCAGTAGAAAGATTAGCAATTATGGAAGGCGTACTCGATGAAGATATATTTGTACTAAAATCCGCTGCTACTTATCATGATGCTGGATTTGTTGAACAATACGAAAAAAATGAGCCTGTGGGTGCAAGAATGGCTTCAGAAATACTACCTCTTTATGGCTATACGGAGGAACAAGTAGGAGTAGTTCATGAATTAATATACGCTACAATTATTCCTCATAATCCTCAAAATAGACTCCAACAAATTATTTGTGATGCTGATTTAGATTATTTGGGAAGAGATGATTTTCATCAAATCTCTGACACGCTAAGAAGAGAGTTAAGAGATCATGGTAAAATTAATAGCGATAGGCTTTGGGATGAATTGCAAATAAAATTTTTGGAAGCTCATAAATATTTTACAAAGTCTGCCATTAAATTAAGACAAGAGAAAAAACTCAAACATATTGAGGAGATTAAACAAAGGTTAAAAGAAAATAATTATAAAGATTAATGATTTTTTTTCCGTTTACCAAGAAATTTTATCCGAATGATAGTTATTTATATGGAATCGTATTTTACTTTTGTAAAAAATATTACATTTGTACACATTAGAAAAAATCAAATTTTAATAAAGTTCTGATATGTTAGATAAATTAGGGTTATTCGCCAAAAAATATTTGTTCGCTTCAATATTGATTATTGTTGGAGTAGTATTGGTTATTATGTCATTAAAGCCAGTACCTGTTATTGAACGAACTCAATCTTCATGGTTCTTAATAGGAGGATTGTCAATACTTATTTCTGGGGTTGTTACATTATTATATGTACTTGAAATCATCAGCAGAATGATTCATTTGCTTGTAATGGGGGTTTTATTTGTCACTTGTGCAGTGCTTACAGTACTTTCTATTAAATCATTAGAAGAGACAATTGAGAAAAAAAATTTGTATGAAACATACCAAAATAATGGTAAACAAGCTCTTGATGATATAAGAACTATTCAAATGGCTTATAAAAAAACTTATGGAAAGTTTGCTCCAGATTTTAAAGAACTGAAAAGATTTTTGATGAATGACAAAACTTTTAGAACAATTCCTAAAGTACTTCACCCTTCTGGAAAAATTCCTGATAGAAGACCAAATGATGAAGAGATTGCCATATTAGGTTACGATCCATTTGAAGATGAAGCATTGATTACCGATGGTATAGACGAAGCAGAAGCGATTATTTTGGGTTATTATAAAGTTGATACTGTTTGGGTGCCTGTATTGGAAAGTTTGTTTTTTAATAATGAAACTAACGCATCTGAAATTGTCAGAAGATATGAGTTTGAACCAGAAAAAGTTGATGTTGTAAGAATGCCTTTTGATACTACTGTTAATTATATGATGCTTATAGCAGAATTAGATTCAGCATCTAATGCATTTATGGTTTATGACCCTTATGCTTACAATCCTTTTAGAGAAAATCATCAAAAAAGAGACACACTCAAAATGGGTAATCTAAATGACGGTTCTTTGATTGGAAGTTGGGAGCAATAAATCTCCTTTTTTAGAAATGATACTCTTCGATATAACAGAAACTGGAATTGAAGTATCTGTTGAGAAAGAATTTTTACTTTCAATTGATAATCATTATATTTTTGCTTCTTTTTCTGAAAACAATTCTTTATTAAAATTACAGTTAATTTCAGATTTAAAGGATGTTGATTTCACACATAAAAACATCACTTTTTTGAGTGTTTCGAAAGATTTTACAATTTTACCCCATAGTTTATCTAATTCAGAATCTATTCCAAGCATTACAAAGTTTCTGAATTGGCCATCTTCTTCCAAAGTGGAAAGAAATAATCTATATGGATGTCAAAGTGAAATAGTTTTTTCTGACTCCATCTTAGACGTTGCCTTGAACGTAATACCTAGTTTAGTTATTGAACATGTTCATTTGAGGCTGTATCATTTTTGTATGTCTCAAAATTGGGATAATGGTATTGGAGTTCTAATTCTGAACAATAATTTATTTGTATGCGTATTTAAAAACAATAAATTCGCGCTATGTAATACTTTTAATGTTTCTAACAATGATGAAGTAAGTTATTATATCATGCTGATGCTCCAGGAATTTCAATTATCACAAGAGGAAACAAATGTTGAATTGTTTGGAGAATTAAATGAGCAACCATTTCTAAATAATCACTTATCTCAGTACATTAGAAAGTTACATACAAACCAAAATTCTCTAGTTTCCAATATGAAATATAGTGGTTTTGTGGCATTATTAGAAAATAATTTATGAGAATAATAAGTGGAAAATATAAAGGTAAAAAGATTGTTGCTCCCAAAGAAATAAATGCAAGACCTACTACTGATTATGGCAAGGAAAGTTTGTTTAATATTTTAGAAAATAGAATCGATTTAGATGGAATAAAAGTCTTGGATCTGTTTGGAGGAACAGGTAATATAAGTTATGAATTTGCTTCAAGAGGAGCCTCTGAAGTTATTTGCGTTGACAAATCTATGGCAAGTTATAAATTCATAAACACGTTTGCGCATCAAAATAATATGCCACTTAAAGCAATCAAAAGTGACGTTTTTAAATTTTTATCCAAGCCTTTAAAAAAGTTTCCATTAATATTTGCAGATCCACCTTATCAGTTGAAAAATATTCTTCAATTACCTTCTTCAATTTTAGATAATAATTGGTTAGAAGAAGATGGTTTATTGATTATTGAGCATGGAAAAGATACCGATTTTTCAAAAGAAAAGTTGTACCGTGAAACAAGAGTTTATGGTCACGTTTGCTTTTCTTTTTTTTGCCAAGAAATTTAGATTCATTAAAAACACATTATTTTGCTAACTTTTAAGATTTAAGTACAATAAAGAAGTTTTA
>CAWUIK010000042.1:0-25847 GCA_963922585.1 uncultured Flavobacteriales bacterium
TTTTTCTCAACTAATTCTCTAAAGGCATTGCGATAAGAAACCAATTGTCTAAATGGATTGATAAAATTCGCCCCTGCTTTTATTTCTAATCTACTTCTGTCCTTTGGACTTTCATTATGCCACTTTGATGAATGGAATTCATTTTCATTTGGGGGTAATTTGATTATTCCTTTATAATCTTTGAAATCAATCAGAATTAGTCCATTGTTATAATATAAAATGGCATCAGCACGAAAACGAGAATATGATTCATTGAATGGATTTCCAATCAATAAGCCTTTATAACCAAACTTGTCAAAAGTTGCTTCAATTATATTTACAACTCTACGAAACTGTTCATTTTCGTGGGTATGTACCGTTCTGTTATTTAATATTTCAAGCATTGTCAGAGTCTAGTTGTTGTCGTGTGCGTTGGGGCAAAAGCAAATGTGCTGCATAGCGTTGGTTTTGAGCGTGGGATGCAGCTCTTTTGATTTTGCTGAAGCGTTGGCTTTCTGCTGTTTCATTTTTTCTTTCATTGTCGTTTCTGTCTTTTTAGGGTGAGGCATAACGTTTTCGGGCTTTGCGTTCGGGCGGGTTTGGGAGCACTAAACTGTCAACCAGCACTGCACTTAAATAGAAGTACAAAGCTCCAAGTTTGCACCTCACCCCGCCTGACGCAAAACCCGTGTTATGGGCTGGTTTATTTTTAATCATTCTTCTGCTTTTTAAAAAAAGGAAATAATATAACCACGGGAGGAAAAAATAGTGCTGTCATCATACCGATTGAAATAAAATAGCTCCAGGCATTAGTGTAATATGTAATGATGCTTCCCCCTAAAGGCCAAAGAAAACCGATTAGAATAATTACCCCATAAGCCCATTTCTCTTTTTTTGAAAGTGAATATTTTGTAATCAAGAATAACATCACCATCGATAGAACACTAAGCCAGCAAAACAATAGAAATGACAAAGCAAATGCTGGCTTGGCAATGTCAGGCAATATTGGACTTCCATATAAGTCTGTCCATATCATTGCGTCCAAGCTATGCCAAGGGTCAAACCCCACAAAGAAGATTAATATTAGGCACATCAATGCGCCAAAACTGGTTACAATTTTTAAGTAATTTATTGTTCCTTGAAATACTTTTTCTGACATAATTATATAGTTTAATTTCTTTTCTCCTCGGTTACTTGGTTGTTTCTTTCAAGCTTGCCCATAACACGCGGCTAAACACCATTAATGGCGTTTAGCCCTCAAATATAATAGATAAACACCAGCTACTGGCGTTTATTCCATTCATATTTATTCGTTTGAGAATCAAATATAAGGATATATTTTAAAATATTAGATATGCGAAAGTGAAAAACAATTTTAATTATTAGAATATGGTATCCACTGCATAAAATGAACTAACAAAGATTAAAAATCAATTATAATATTAGTACTTACCTAGCTTCTACGGTGTACCCTAAATTTCGAAGAAGTTGAATCACGCCATGCTTTCCACCTAAATGAGCAGCACCCACAGCAATAAAAGTTTTTTCTTCTTGTATGTATGGTATTAATCTGTCTACCATAACTTTATTTCTGTTTGTTATGAGCAGTTTTTCAAAAAGTGCTTCCATTTCTTCGTCTTCAGTATTTTGGTTGGATAATTTTAGTAGATTTTCTAAATCACCTGCTACGTAATAGTCAAAAAGTTCTTGCATGGTTTCATCTTCAATATTTGCATAAGCATCCTCAACACTTTTGAGTAGCATTTCCGCTTGATATTTGTATGGAATAGCATCCATAGCATCTAATTGCTCTTCGATTTTTTCTAAACCAACGACTTTTTTGTTTTGATTTTTGGCTTTTTTTGCAAAATACAAATCCAATGCTTCTTCTTGATCTAAAGACATTTCTTTAGTTACAATGAGTTGTGAAGTAAATATCGGAAGCATTTTATTGTAAAGAAATAATGATTGGCCTAAACTGTCTTTAAAGTATTGTTCAATTTTTTTGTAAGATTTTTTTTTGAGTAAATCTTCTAAAGAAGTTTCATTCTTCATAAGCATTTTCGTCATTACTTCAATATTGTTCATACTCTCTGGATTTATTTCCATGGCGTATATTTTTGAAGAATCGAATGCTTCTAAAACACCTTGCTTAAAATTAAAAACTCTTTGATCTTGTACATGCATTGTTCCATATAAATAGGAACTTTTATCCAATCCGTTTCCTGAGATTTCCCAAAAAAGACTTTTTTCTTTGGTCTGAGCAAAAGATAAAAAAGGAATTCCAATCAGAAGAATCTTAATGAAAATACTGGTTTTCATATGTTTATTAATTTTAATTTATTTCGCTAAGGGATTGTCAAAAAAAGTAATACCTAATCTAGATTCGATATTCAAAATAAGAATATCTCCCATAGTTCTGCATGTTAAAAACTGTTCTTTGTTATAATACTTAGCCAAATCCTCTCTTAGTTGTTTAACGTTTTCTCTTGTCGAAATATTGTCGGATTTCATTCTACGAAGTAAACTTTTTGCTCTTTGTTTTCCAGCGATAAATCGTTTTTTCAAAGCAGCTTGTTCTTGTTTTACATATTGCTCTGCAGTTTCAATAGACATAAGTTCTTGAGCTAATTGCACCAAAACGATATTATCTTTATAAAACTGAGGCAAATACATGTTTTTTCTTCCTTCATAACTTTGTTGGTCAAAATCCATTGCTCGTAATCGATATTGAATATTATCAAAATCTTGGTGTATTTCTACTACAAAATTGTATGCACGCATATCACCTAGGAGTCTTACAAAACATCGCTCATTAAATTTTACAAATTCTTTTGCCAAACGCAATCTGTTTTCTACTTTTTTACCATGATGTTTTTTGATAAAATCATCACAAGGAATTCCCACAACATGCTCTTCCACCAAGGTGTCGTCATTTACAATATATGCCATTTTGTTGGGCGAGAAAATATCTTCTAATTCTAATCCATACACTCTAGAGGCATCCGCTTTTTTTACATAAAAGTAATCGTGGTTATCGTTGATTTCATTGACAATTTTAATTCTAAAAGGCTTCGAGTTCCCATAAGAACAGTAATCGATGCTACCTACTTTGAGATATATCAGTGGACTTCCATCTGCCGTGAGCATTTGATAAAGATGAATCAATTCTTTATTGATATTTTCAATATCGCATTGATCAAAAAGTACGGCATTCCAAAAAGTGTCATTTCCTTCATCATCCATAATTGGAATTAAGTCTTTATGTCTTAACAAATCATTGTATGAAATGGGTAGTTCCGACCAGTTGGAATATTTTACAAGATGTTCTTTTAGTGATTTTTTTATTTTGTAAAAAGGCTTTTTATATTCTATTTCGTTAAAATCCATGTTAATATTTTGGTAGATTCACAAAATAAAGAAAATATTCAAGAATAGCAAATAAATGTATGGAATTGCTTTACCTTTGCGGTTCAATAAAACTCAAAAAATCAAATCTTTTGAAAACAGTTATCATAGATAATTATGATTCATTTACCTATAATTTGGTACATTATATTGAAGCCATCAATGGAGAAAGACCTGCAGTTTATAGGAATGATACTTCTAATCTTAATGAAATAAAAGATTTTGATTGTATCGTTTTGTCGCCAGGACCTGGATTGCCAGAAAATGCAGGTTTGATGATGCAAGTAATTGAGGAATTTTATACTTCAAAAATTATATTGGGTATTTGTCTAGGACATCAGGCGCTAGGACAGTTTTTTGGAGGTGAATTATTGAACTTATCCAAAGTATTTCATGGAGTTTCATCTCCAATTTATCAACTAAACGATGATGTATTGTATCGTGATTTGAGAGATTTAATTGTAGGGAGATATCATTCTTGGGTAGTTCAATCCAATCAATTACCTGAATGCCTAATAAGCACAAGTGTTGATAAAGATGGAAACGTAATGAGCCTTAAACATACATCATTGCCCATTCATGGTATTCAATATCATCCTGAATCTGTGATGACACCACAAGGGAAAAAAATATTACAAAACTTTTTTGAAAGTTATAAATCCTAATTCTGTAACTCCTTTAAGTTTTCAACTCTATTTCTCTCCAAATATTCATCTATCGTTTCGAAATGTTCGATAACTCTTTTGTCTTTAAATTCAAATACTTTTTCGGACAAACCTCTTAAGAAATCTCTGTCGTGAGAAACCAAAATCAAAGTACCATCGAAGTTGAGTAGTGCTTCTTTCAAAACATCTTTAGATTTCAAATCCAAATGATTGGTAGGCTCATCGAGAATCAATAAATTCACAGGTTCTAACAATAGTTTTACCATTGCCAATCTTGTTTTTTCACCACCAGAAAGTACTTTTACCTTTTTGTCGATGTCATCTCCACTGAACATAAATCTACCCAAAATATTTTTGATTTGAGTTCTTATATCTCCTTGTGCTATTTCATCTACGGTTTGAAAAACAGTCAATTCATCATCCAATAAAGAGGCTTGGTTTTGAGCAAAATAACCAATTTTGGCGTTATGTCCCAATTGGCAAGTGCCTTCCACTTCGATTTCGCCCATAATGGCTTTAATCATGGTAGATTTCCCTTCTCCATTTCTACCTACTAAAGAAACTTTCTGACCTCTTTCAATTACCATATTTGCACCTTTAAATACTACATGGTCGCCATAGGATTTGGACAGGTCTTTCACCGTTACTGGATAATCTCCAGAGCGAATGGAAGGAGGAAAACGCAATTTAAGAGAACTGTTATCCACTTCATCAATTTCTATAATTTCCAATTTTTCGAGCATTCTTTCTCTCGAATTCACTTGATTGGTTTTAGAATAGGTTCCTTTGAATCTTTCGATAAAAGCCATATTGTCTGCAATGAATTTTTGTTGCTCTTGAAATGCTTTTATCTGATGCGCTCTACGTTCTTCTCTTAATTGCAAATAATGAGAGTAATTGGCTTTGTAATCGTATATTTTTCCCATCGTTACTTCGATGGTTCTGTTGGTAATATTATCTATAAACGCTCTGTCGTGGGAAATTACAACCACCGCTTTGGCTTTATTGATCAAAAAATCCTCTAGCCACATTACCGAACTGATGTCGATATGGTTGGTAGGCTCATCTAGTAAAATCAAATCTGGTTTTTGCAACAGAATTTTTGCCAATTCAATTCTCATTCTCCATCCACCACTAAATTCGCTCGTCATTCTTTTGAAATCAGCTCTTTTGAACCCCAATCCCATCAAAGTTTTTTCTACCTCAGCATCATAATTAATTTCTTCGATACTGTAGAATTTCTCTCCGAGTTCAGTTACACGTTCAATGATTTTCATATAAGAATAAGATTCGTAATCTGTTCTGGTTTCCAATTCAGAATTCAACTTATTGATTTCATCACGCATTTGAAATATTTGACTGAATGCTTTGGAAGTTTCTTCAAAAACAGTACAATTATCGTCAGTAAGCAAATGTTGTGGCAAATAAGCAATAACAGTTTCTTTGGGATATCTTATGTTTCCTCTATTAGCATTTTGAACACCTGCAATAATTTTCATCATGGTCGATTTACCCGCACCATTTTTTCCCATCAAAGCGATTTTGTCATTTTCGTTGATGACAAAAGAAACCTCATTAAATAGTGTTCTACCGCCAAAGTCAACACCAATATTATCTACAGAAATCATAAATTATAAAAATTGTTGGCAAAACTAAGATTTTTAATCGTTTGAAAATTTAAAATAAATGGAGATTGGAGAAAAAAATAAATTTATTATAAAAAAAATATTTTTATTTGTATTTTTGACAATATTAGTCAAAATAGATTTATTCAAAATAAGTTAAAATAAATTCAATTTATGCAAAATTTAGGCGAAATTATAAGAAAACTAAGAGAGGAACAAAAGTTGCCATTACGATCTGTTGCCGCATATCTTGATATTGATCAGGCCATTTTGAGTAAAATTGAGAGAGGACATAGGAAAGCAAACCGTGAATTGGTTTTAAAACTTGCAACTTTTTTTAATGTGAATGAAAATGATTTATTAGTTGCTTGGCTTTCTGATAAATTAGTTTATGAAATAGGAGAGGAAGACATAGCAATTAAGGCTTTAAAGGTAGCAGAGCAGAAAATGAGTTATCCAACTTCAACAAAAATGAATATCACAAACCTCATCAAGACTATTAAAAGCGTATTGCAAAAGGATGGAAGGGTTGTTAATGCTTGGATTTTTGGTTCTATTTTAAACAACAACCCAAAACAAGAAAGCGATGTTGATCTCATGATTGAATTCAATGATAAAAAGAAATATTCTATGTTTGATATTCTCGATATTGCTTTTGTCATAGAAAATGAAATAGACAGAAAAGTAGATGTTGTAGAAAAAGGACAACTAAATGATTTTGCTTTAAAAACAGCAAAAAACAGTTTGAAAAAAATCTATGGATAAGCCAACGCCTAAAGAAAGAGTAGAACATGTCCTTGAAGCGATTAAATTAATCAAGGGTTTCGTATCAGATGTAGATGAAGCAACTTTTTTAAAAGACGTAAAAATTCAAAGTGCAGTCCAATATCAGTTTTTAATTATCGGTGAAGCCATTAGATATACTGATGACGCTATTTTAGCGAAATACAATTATCCTTGGCATATACCACGTTCATTTAGAAATTTTATTATTCACGTTTATCATGGTGTGAAAATGGAAAGAATTTATTATGCCACACAAGATTTGGATGCTTTAGAAAAGGAAATTCTTAGCATTTTGAAAAATGAATTTTAAAACTACTAAAAACTATCACTTCAATTTTATATTCACTAATTTCGTGTTTAATAAGAGAAAATTAAATGAAACTACTTAGGTTGACATTGATTGCAGTTCCAATAGTATTATTGGTGTTGTATTCATTTAGTAAAGTTGGAAAAACAAAAAAAGAAGTAACAAATTCAAATAAAATGAACAAAGTGAAAGTAGAAATTTGGAGTGATATGGTTTGTCCATTTTGCTTTATTGGAAAGAAAAAACTTGAAAAAGCGATAGCAACATTAGTAATGCAAGACCAAGTGGAAATAGTCTGGCATTCTTATCAATTGGATCCTTATTTTCCTAAAGATACCAGTATATCCGCAACCAAGCACTTGATTGAGAAAAAAGGCATTTCGGAAAATCAATTGAATGGAATGTATCAAAATTTAGTAAATACAGGAAAAAATTACGGTATAGATTTTCATTTTGAAAAATCACTTTCTTTCAACACATTTGATGCACATCGATTGTGGCATTGGAGTAAGCAATTTGGAAAACAAAATGAATGGAAAGAAGCGGTAATGATTGCATATTTTACAGAAGGTATAGATTTGTCAAAAAAAGAAAATTTAATGCAAATTGTAACAGATTTGGGGTTGGATAGCTTAAGTGCTTATCAGGTTTTAAATTCTGACAGTTATGCAAATGAGGTAGAAAATGACATAAATCAATCCAATCAATTACAGATTCAAGGAGTTCCTTACTTTTTGGTTAACGGAAAAGATGCTATAAGTGGCGCTCAAGATGATAAGGTTTTTGAAAAAGTACTGAAATCAGCATTGTCTGAAATAGAGTAACTCCGTATTTTAATATTTTTTTGTTTTGTTCTACTCATAAATTTTAAATTTGTGTATTAATTTTCAATACTATGGAAGAAGATATTAGATGGGAGCAAAGATTTTCCAACTATTTAAAAGCGCTTAATAAATTATCAAACGCTGTTAGATACATTAATGAAAATAGTATTTCCATAGATGAATAAAATGTTTTAGAAGGTATCATTATGGAAGGTTTGATTCAAAGATTTGAATATACACACGAATTGGCATGGAATGTAATGAAAGATTATGCTCATTTTCAAGGGAATTCTAATGTTGCAGGAAGTAGAGATGCTTAAAGAGAAGCCTTTCAATTGAAATTAGTAGAAGATGGGAAAGTTTGGATGGATATGATTGCGAGTAGGAATAAAACTTCTCATACTTACAATGAAATTACCGCTGAAGAGATTTTTAATAAAATCCTAAAGGAATATTATCCTGCTTTTATCGCTTTCAAAACTACTATGGAAAATAAATTAAAGTAAAAAAATGATTGAGAATACTGGGCTAGACAAAGAGGATATTATTCTAATAAACAAAGTGTTTTCAAATTTTAAAGAAATTGAAAAGGTATTGCTTTATGGTTCTAGATCTAAAGGAAACTACAAACCCTCATCAGATATTGACTTAACTTTATTGGGGGCTAATTTAAATTTAGATTTGTTACAAGAACTTGAATTTGAACTTAATGATTTATTATTACCCTACAAATTTGACATCTCTATTTACGATAAAATCGAAAATCCTGAATTTTTAAAACACATTGATAGCGTAGGGAAAGTGTTTTATTCTAAAAACAACTAAGGCACAATTACTGTTCTCCTTGCTTCACCTGTTACCGTAAACAAACCAACAGCACCTTCACTCAAATTGGTTGGAACATTAGCTGGTGGCGTGTCAAAAATACTTCCTCTAAAAGCAGTTTGCATCAAAATAGCAAAGTAAGTATCATAAGTTTCTTTAGAAATGGCATGTTGGGCTACCATCACAGTATCTCCAGAATTTAAATCATCACGTCTGGTAAGTTCAAACAAATTAAAATAAAACCCATCAGGAAAGAAAGCATCATCAGTAGAATTCAATTCTGTAATGGTGTCTGTTTTAAGTGTTCCGTTTACATATATTTTCCAAGCATAATAATCTCCAAAACCCGGTTTTTCTTGTGTGCTTATTTTAATTTTGTAATGATCTATTTCTGTTTCGCCAGGCTTAATAAATGGTTCAACCACTAAAGAATCTAACTCTGGAACAGAATCACAATAGTTTTGAGCCGTAAAAGTTTTTCCATCGTGAGTTATATTTAGAGTGTAATTTCTCTCAGGAATCGCAGCTACATTCGGAAGCGTTTGATAAATGCCTGGTGCTACTTCGTTAAAAGGATAAACATTTATACCATCTGTGATGGTAACAATAGCTCCAGATAAATAAAGCGGAGCATCTCCAGAAAAATAATTTGCTGTTTGGGTAAGTTTTATTTCATGCGCAGTAGGAAAAGTAGAAAATTGAGCATCTACTACTACTTTCAAATTTTCGTCATCGTTAAGATCTAATTCAATAATCTTGGTGCAAGAACCAAGTGTGATAAGGATTAGTGAGATAAAAAGTATTTTTTTCATTTTCTTAAAATTTAAAATTATAAGTAATGGATGGAACTATTTTAAACAAATACAGCATTTCTGCTTGTGTTTCATTGGGAACATCAGGATTTTCTTTGAAATTTATGGTGTAGGCATTGGCTCTATTGTAAAGGTTATAAATAGAAAATACCCATTCACTTCTGAATCTTTTGGTACCGTAATTCTTTCCTTTCAAAGAAAAAGAAACATCCATTCTGTGATAGTCAGGAAGTCTTTCTGCATTTCTTCTTGAGTAGATTGGAATAATAGAACCCATATAACTGTATCTACCTACTGGCATGGTTACGGCTCTTCCAGTGTTGTAAACAAAATTGAGCGAAAGCGACATTCTATCATTAAAAGCATAGGAAGTGACCACAGAAAGGTTATGTGGTTGATCATAATTTGCTGGATACTTGATACCATCATTAATTTCGGGGATAATTCTAAATACTCTAGAATAGGTATAACTCAACCATCCTGATAATTTCCCTTTATTCTTTTTGATTAAAAATTCTGCTCCATAAGAATATGAATTTCCGATTCTCAATTCGCCTTCTAAATATTGATTTAATAAAAGTTGTGCATGGTCTTTAAAATCTACGGTATTGTACATTTTTTTGTAATACAATTCAACAGAGGTTTCTAATGTATCTTTTAGATAGTTGCTAAAATAACCAATGGCTACTTGATCAGCTCTTTGAGGTCCAACATTCGGGCTGCTAGAAAACCAAACATCCAAAGGAGATGAAGCTGTTGTATTGGAAGCCAATTGAATAAATTGTTGTGTTCTGTTGTAACTCGCTTTCAAAGAACTTGATTCATTCAGTGTAAATTTCAGCCCCAATCTTGGCTCGAATCCTCCGTAATTTTGATAAATCTCTCCTTTACCATAAAAATTCGTATCCACTGGATTAAAGTCTGAATCGTATTCATATACTTTTCCTTCTCCAATGTTTTGAAAAAGAGAATATCTCAATCCATAAAGCGCAGAAAACCTAGTTGTGAATTTTTGTTCATTGGAAACATAGATTCCATGTTCTAATGAATTGGTGTTGGGATTTGAAATTTCATTTTCTAATCCATCTACATTAAATTCAATTCTTCCTGGAGAAATAGAGTGATAAGCAGATTGAATTCCAAATTTTATGCTATTATTGGGATTTAAGTAATAATTAAAATCTTCTTTGATATAATAATCTTTGATATTGGATAACCAAGTAAAAGTATCTCCATTTTCATCACCTCCTTGAGGAGTTCCCAATAAGTAATCATAATTACTATATACTATTGTACTGTTTAGAAATAATTTATTACTAAAAATATGATTCCACCTCAAAGTTCCTGTTCCATTCCCCCAATTCATTCGAAATTGATTGGCTAAACTAAATACATCTCTTCCGAAATAACCAGAAAGAAAGATTCTATTTTTATCATTAATATTGTAATTTCCTTTGATATTAGCATCATAAAAATAGAGTTGAGCTGTTTTTAAATCCTGACTAGGAGCCAAAGGCAAGAAAATATCGGCATAATTTCTTCTACCCGCAATCATAAACGAACCTTTGTCTTTTTTTATCGGAAAACTTAAAGTTAATCTACTCGTAATGGTTCCGATACCTCCTTCGGCTTCAAACTTTTTCATATTGCCATCTTTCATTCTAATGTCAAGCACCGAAGATAATCTGCCTCCGTATTGCGCAGGAATTCCACCTTTATAAAGTTCTACGTTTTTCACAGCATCAGGATTAAAAACAGAGAAAAATCCCATCAAATGGGAAGCATTATATACATTGGCTTCATCCAAAAGTATCAGATTTTGATCTGCACCTCCACCTCTCACAAAAAATCCAGAGCCACCTTCTCCGATAGTTTGCACTCCTGGTAGTAATTGTATGGCTTTAATAACGTCAATTTCCCCCATCAAAGCTGGTATTTTTTTGATTTGCTCAATTTTGAGTTCATCCTTACTCATGTCCATACTTTCTACATTGGTGCTAGAATATTTACCTTCTACAACCACTTCTGTCATAACTTTTGAAGATTCTTTGAGTTCTAAATCAATTCTTAAATCATTATTGAGGGCAATTTCTTGCCTTATGGTTTCGTATCCTATGTAAGAAAACTCTACATTGTAAATCCCTTTTTCTAAAGTAAGTGAATAAAAACCATAAAGATTGGTTACGGTTCCTTTACTTTCTTCAATAATTTTGATAGTAGCACCGATTAGTGCTTCTCCATTATTAGCATCTGTAAGATTACCACTAATGGTATATTTCTGGGAAAAAGAAATATTTTGAAAACTTATTAAAATAAAGAATATAAAAAAGTATTTATAAATCATTGTTTTGAAATAAAATCTATTGTCCATGCTCACGCCCTATAATTTTTCCGTCTTTAAAAAATTGATCACTTTCTTCTAATTCTTTTTTGAGTTCGTCTGAAATCTCAATAGATAATTTATCCAAATTGGGTTGTCCAGCATTCACCCATGCTGTGTACCAAAAACTCCCAACCATCAAAATAGAAGCCCTCATTCTTTTTTCTTGCATATCATCCAATCTTTTCTGATACTCCATAGCAAACGCTTCAGATTGAACTTTCATCAAAACTCTTCCTCTTTCTTCCATGGTATATTTTTTATCTTCTCCAAATTCTTCAGTGAGTTCTTTTTCTATTCTTAACACAGAATCAACTGCATAGTGGCTTTCTTTCACAATACGCCATGCTTCTTCTAATGGATCAGAAACATAAACTGAACTTCCTACAAGATAATCATAATCTTCAGCACTTAATTCAGGAACTCTAGATTCCCAAAAACCATGAATTCCTTTTTGATTGGTTAATTGTCCGTTGTAATTTTCAGTGGTATGAAGCGGAACATGTGCATCACCAATATAATGTCCCAAATCAGCAGAAAGACTTAGTATTCTATCTAAATTTTGCTCTTTGAATGCTTTGGTAAGTCTATACATCATTACTTCTAAATGCCAAGGAATAATTCCGTAGGCTTGCAAAGTATCTTCTGAATATTTTTCAACAGCATCTTTCCACTTTTTGGGCATTACTTCAAAAGGGTCTTGTCCGTTGTGTGCATAATAATCAATATCAATGTAATGTCTTTGTGCTTCTCCTTTGGCTGCATATCTTCGCTTGTCAGGATCTACAGCATGCTCGGTGATGAACTCAATATTTTTTTTATAAAAAGTAAACAATTCACCTGGCAAAGTAAATACAGCCATTCGGTTGATTCTTTTATGTCCATAAAATCCCCACGTGTTGTGATTACAGTTGGAATGACTTTCTAATCTGTCTCTAGTGGTTGCATAAGATGTTTGAAGCAACATCAAAACACATAATGTTAAAATAATTTTCATTTTTTTCTATATAATTTTTACACCAATAATTAATACATCATCTAATTGTTCCAATTCTCCTCTCCAATTTTCGAAAGTTTTCTCAAGAACTTCTTTTTGTTTTTGCATAGGAAATACTGAAATTTCAGTTAGCAATTCTTTAAAACGTTTGTACATGAATTTTCGTTGCTTTGGCCCTCCAAACTGATCGGCAAAACCATCGCTAAAAGAATAGATAATATCTTCTTTTTCTAAATCAATTTCAGTATTGTTGAATGGAGTAGGAGTGTCGTCACCCATAAAACCTACAGGTTGTTTGTTGCCTTTATATTCGGTAAGTTCTCCATTTCTGACAATATAAATGGGGTTTTTTGCGCCAGAAAACAATAATTTTTTATTCTTCATATCCAAAGCACAAAGCGCAACGTCCATACCGTCTCTAATTTTTTGTTCAGAGTATTGAGAATTGAAAGTTTTGTTGATTTCAAGATTTAGAAAGTCAAGAGCTTCAGCCGGTGTATTGATGGCAACATTTGTTTTGGAAATGTTCAATAAATTACTACTTACAATACTTACAAAAGCACCTGGAACTCCGTGACCAGTGCAATCGGCTGTTGCATATACAATAAGTTGATTATTTTGCTCAGTAGTTATAGATTCAATCCAATAAAAATCTCCACTAACAATGTCTCTAGGTTTGAAAAACACAAATGACTCAGGCAGTAATAATTTAATTTTTTCGTTGCTTGGCAGAAGGGCTCTTTGAATGCGTTCTGCATATTTAATACTAGAGAGTATGTCTTTATTTTTTATTTCAAGTTCTTCACTTTTAAGTGCGATTTCTTTAGTTCTCTCTTTTACTTGAGCTTCTAGTTTAATATTGATTCCTTCTAATTCAGAGAGTAAAGTGGCTTGAGCTTGTTCTTTCTCTTTTTGTAATTGCTTATATTTTCCAGCCATCACAATAGAAAGGAATAAAATTTCGATTAAAGTAGCCACTTTCAGAGACACTTGAGTGATGTTGGGAGCATCAATTATTCCAAAATTACCCAATATAAAAATGATGGCTCCAATGATAAGTATTATTACCCCCGTTAGGAATAGTGGATGCACCTCTTGCTTTTTAAGTTTGGAATTTATAGCAAGGAATACAATGTAAAACATCGCTAATAAACTAAAACCATTGATTAATGGATAGGAAATTTCATAAGTAAATCCAGGAATTAATGAAAGTAACATGGTCATGCCAACTATTGCTGTAAAGACATTTGAAACTAAGAATAATTTGTTTTTTTGTTCTTTAATTTTTAAATAGTTGGTTGCATATTGTAAAACAAACATTACAGTAAATCCTGCAGCAATTAGCACACTGTGTTGTGTAAGATTGTCACCACTAGTAAAAATATATTGATGCCCATATCCGTCAAGGAAAAACTGAAGCATTCCTGAGAAGAAAACATAGATGATATAAAGTAAAAAAGAAATTTCTTGGAGAAGAATATAGAAAGTAAGGTAAATTACTATTACAAATAAGAAAACGCCATAAAAAATACCTGAGAAGAATTGATTTCTTTGACTCACCACTTCAAAAGTATCTTTCTCCCAAAAAGTCATTGGTAATGTTATTACCTCTCCATCACTTCCTAGTTTTAGCCAATACTCTTTGGTTTGATTGGAACTTAAATATATTCTAAAAAAAGAACCGTTTTGCTTTACTTGTTTTTCAAGAAAAGGAATTCCATCTCCAGATTTGTAAATGGATATTTCATTGCCATTTTCACCTATCTGATATAGTTCAACAGTATTTGTAATGGGTCTTGCAGTTTCCAAGATGATTTCACGAGGAAATTCATAATCATTAATTAAAACAAAGTGTATCCAATAGTTTTTTGTAGTAAAATCAAGATTTGCTAAAGATTTATTTAATTTTTCAAAACTTAAAGTATCGTTTACAATAATATCCTCAATTTCTATAGTACAAGATACATCAGTGAAAATTGAAAACTGATCGGCAATAGAAACATTTAAGTTGGAACTTTCGCCCTTGAACACAATGCTATCTTGAGCTCTAAGATTACCAGAGATTATAAATAAAGCAAATATGAAAAGATATTTTATCAATTTTTTAAGTAAGCATTAAATTCTGGAATCATTTCGATGATTTCTTTTTCGAATGCATCAATATTTCCATCTAAATTACCTTCAGTTATTCCTCCACAAAAATATACATAACCATCACAAAAAACTTCTTTTTCAAAACCATATTTTATTGAAATACCAGTTCCACCTGTACATCCCTCATCAACAATATTTTTTGATTTATTTTTGATTTGATGTTTATTAACAAGTGAAATAATCTTCTGACTAGTTTCATTTTTTAGTTGTAATAATGTATCCGTAATAATTTCTCCATAACTGTCTACTAATAGATGTGTTTTATCTTTTTCGATGGTGAGGGTAAAACTACGATGATACTCAGGCGGAACAGAGGCATCATGGAATTTAAATATTAAGAAGTTGATTTTTTGCTCATTTTCAATTTCTTCATCCATTTGCTCGGTGCAAGATGCAGTTAATAATGCAATAGACAAAAAGAGTGTTAAAAGTTTCATGATAAAAATATTTTCAAACTATAAAAGTACGCCTTTATCTTTAACAAAAAGCATAATGTCTTGAAAGAAATTGTTAAAATTACTTTCCAAACTTTTATAATTCTCAATTAAATCATAATGAGCATTTGCCATATTGGATTCAAATCTGGTTCTTCTCGACATGCCTTCACAAACATTTTGAATACCTTCAATAAATTGATATTGATAAAGCCAATCTTCAGAAATCAAAATAGGCATCATCATTTTTATTTTTGGGGGAAGTTCTTTTTTCCTTAATTCTAATGTTTGATGAAAATCATTTGTGAAGTTTCGCAAATCTTCGTTATGATATTTTATCCAGTTTTTGGCCAAAAAATGGTCAAAGAATATATCCATAACTACTCCAGAAAATTTCCCTTGTTTTTGCCTTATTAAATCAGAGGATTGTTTGAATAATGGATGTTGATCTGTATAAGTATCAATAGCTCTATGAAGATGAATGCCTTTTATGATTTCTACATCATAATTTTCTAATTCTTTACCTTTTACTGCATCTGCGATAAAGTTTCCAATCATTAGGTTTTTGTCATTTCCAGACAAATAAAGATGTGCTAGGAAATTCATGTAGTTAATCTTTCTACTTGAAGTTTTTCACAAACCATAGTACTGAATACTTCACTTTGTCTGTTGTTGTATTGCACTGTAATGCTCCCGTCAAAAGGTTCTTTGTGTAAAATGGTAATGACAGTTCCTAATTTTAAGTCTTTGGTATTTAAATAATTCAAAAAGTCAAATGAAGAATTGTTTATAGCAATCAATTTTACAACATCATTTTTATCAAATTCTGAAATTAAAGAGGAAGTTAATGCTTGTATATCGCCTTGCGAATTTGGAATAGGTGAACCATGAGGATCTACTTTTGGGAAATTTAATAATTCATCCATTTTGGCAAAAAACTTTGGCGCATGAATGTGTTCAACTTGTTCTGCGATTTCATGCACTTCTTCCCATCCAAAGCCCATTTTTTCTACCAAAAACATTTCCGTTAGTCGATGTTTTCTGATAACTAAAGCAGCCTGTTTTTTGCCTTTTGCTGTTAATTTGAAAGGTTTATAACTTTCATATTGAACCAAATCTTTTTCAGCCAACTTTTTCATCATACTGTTTACAGTTGGCATCTTTATTTTAAGATGTTTGCTCAATTCCAAAGCAGTCGCTTCACCTGTTTTTTCAGATAAATTAAATAGTGCTTTTAAATAATTTTCTTCAACTAAAGAATACATTTCACAAAAGTACATTATTTTTTAGAAAATAAGATTAGCTCTTTGTAAAGAGTTGTGAAAGTAAAAAACAGTTAAAGTCTATTTTTTCTGAATTATTTTTTTTGTAACAAAGTATTTATTGTCAAAAACAACATTGATTAATAAAGTCTCAGGTTGTTTATGCTTTATATCGATGTTTAATTGATGTTCGCCTGAGTTATAGATTTTATTTTCAGATTGTTGTATGATTTGACCTTTAGCATTTGTAATAGAATAATTGATTGTAGTATTTTTATCTAAATTGAATTTTACATTGAAATTTTCTTTAAATGGATTAGGGAAAATCATTACATCATAAGGGTTTTTTCCATCTATTAGGTATTCATTGATATTTGAGGTGTTTAGTTTTAACCATACTTCAAAAATAGTATTGTCAGCATTTGTCAATTCTGTTTGATTGTCTGCAAATGGATTTATAGAAGAACTGCTTATGCCTCCATAAATATGACCTATCAAAATACTGTCTTGATCAAACTCATTCATTTTGAATATTTTAGAAGCATAATGAGGGGTGTTTAAATTGGGTATAAATTCAGCACTAGAACCTTTTAAAGATGGCATTTCTACAGGCATTTGATATTCAGTTAGATTGCCATTCACATCTCTCGATAGGCGACTTATTGTTTTCACAAAAGGAACCAAATCGTCTTGTATTAATGTGCCGTTTTGATAATAATATTGACTCATTCCACCAAAAAATATGGAGTGCATACTGTTGGAAACGCTATCATATAAACATGCAAAAGCACTGTGATAATTACTCAAGTATTGATTAAAAGTTGTAATTGGAGTATAGCCAGAGGCAGTAATGTCAACGGGATAAAGAAATGGTAAATCTACGTTGGCTTGGAATACCCCTGATGAAATTGTAAAACCTTCTTCTCCATTTGGGAAAATTTGTGGTAACAAATTATAATCCCTTCTTCTTAAATGAACGGGGTCTGTAATGTCATTATAATCGTAGTAACTTAACTGTGTTCCCGAATTATTTATTTTAAATTTTCTAATTTGATTGGTATAAGTTTGTACATAGGTTGCATTGCCCATTGGATTGTATCTACCATCAAATCGATGTCCGCCCACTAAATAAAAAGTACTGTCCAATTTTTTTAAATGTCCTCCAGTTACCGCAAAAATGTCATCTTGAACTTGTTTGAAAAGAGGTGATATACTTTGATTATTTATAATTGCATTGATCAATTCAGGAACATTCACAGTTGTAAGATTAGGGTAGGTTATATGATCATTAGCAGTAACCGAAAAGCCATATCCACCAACTATATACATGGTATCTCCATCTTGTGTGAAATTCATGTTGGTGGTTTGTAATTGTTCTTTAATACTTGTTGGCAATACATTTACAGATGAAGACCAAACTTGATTATTTACAACATCAACTACATAAATATCAGTATTGTTTTGAGATTCTGGAAAGGCATTAAAGGGTTGTCTGGCATGTAGACCATCTAACCTACCTCCAATGATAAGCCACTTACCTTGGTCTTGTGCATATGCATATGAATGCAAACCAGGTAAATTTGTTACGGAAACAGGATTTAAACTTAAATCGTAATTAAAATTTCCTTGAGAAAATGACATAAAACCTGTCATAATTAATGGAAATAGATTTTTGATTTTTCTGTAAATATTTTTCATGAATTTTCTAATTGTAATGTTTAATGCAAACAAATTTAAGGTTGGTTATTTTAATACTCGGTAACTAATGTTACTTAACAAATTCAATTATTTCTAAATTAAAGATTAAAGTTTGTTCAAATAAATTTGTTAGCCTTACCTAACTTTGTACTTTTGTGGCGTTAAAAATTAAAAAATTAAATATTGAGAAGTTTACTTATTTTTATATTGTTGTTTATTTCATTTGGCCTATTGTATTCTCAAGAATATAAAGTCAGTGGAGTTGTAGTTTCTAATAGTCAGAAAATTGCTTTTGCAAATGTTTTTGAAAAGAATTTGAAAGTCGGAACTATAACTAATAAAGAAGGTTTTTTCAAATTAGAAAATATTACTGAATCCAAAATTGAATTAAAAATCAGTTGTATGGGTTTCGAAACACAAATTATTTCTCTTGATTTGAAAGAAAATGAGGTAAATAATATCACTATTGAATTGAATCCATCTTCGAGTAAATTATCTGAAGTTGTGGTTTCTGGAACTATGAAAACAGTTAGTAAATCAGATAGCCCTGTTCCTGTAGAAGTTTATTCAAGTAAATTTTTTGAAGCCAATCCTTCTTCATCTCTTCACGAAACCGTTTCGAATATCAATGGAGTACGCCCTCAAATGAATTGTAATGTTTGCAATACTGGAGATATTCATATCAATGGATTGGAAGGAAGTTATACGATGATTTTGATAAATGGAATGCCTATCGTGAGTGGTTTAGCCTCTGTTTATGGTTTGTCGGGAATTCCTCAATCTTTAATTGAAAGAATTGAAGTAGTAAAAGGTCCTGCTTCTGCTTTGTATGGTTCTGAAGCAATTGGTGGTGTGATTAATGTCATTACCAAAAATACCAATCAAGCGCCAAAATTTAGTGCAGATGTTTTTTCAACACATTGGGGAGATATCAATGCTGATGTAGGTTTAAGTTTTGGTAAAAAAGACAAGTTTAGTAGCCTTTTAGGTATCAATTATTTTAATTATCAAAATCCTATCGACAATAATAACGATAATTTCACGGATTTAACATTACAAAATAGACTTTCAGTATTCAATAAATGGAGTTTCAATAGACCTCAAAATAGAATTTTTAATGTGGCAGGTAGGCTACTTTATGAAGACAGATGGGGTGGTGAAATGAATTGGACACCTGAATTTAGAGGAGGTGATAGCATATACGGAGAAAGTATTCTAACTCAAAGATGGGAGGTTTTTGGGACGTATCAACTGCCTATGAAAGAAGAGGTTTATTTTCAATTTAGTAGTAATGGGCATTATCAAGATTCCTACTACGGTGAAATGTTTTATCTTGCTCGTCAGAATGTTTCTTTTGGTCAATTGTATTGGAACAAAAGTATAGGTAAACATGCTTTAACCTCTGCTTTGGTGTATCGTTATAATTTCTATGACGATAATACTACTGCAACTGCCATAGAAATTGAAAATCAAAACATAGAAAATGCTCCAAGTGTTATTCACTTACCCGGTGCATTTGTTCAAGATGAAATAACGATAAATGATCAAAATAAATTGTTATTAGGTTTTAGATATGACTACAAAAATTTACATGGCAATATTTGGACTCCAAGAGTAAATTATAAATGGAATAGTAAAAACAAAAATTCAATATTCAGAGTTGGCGCAGGAAATGGTTTTAGAGTGGTAAATGTATTTACTGAGGATCATGCTGCATTAACAGGTGCAAGAAAAGTAGTGTTTGAGGAAGCTTTAAATCCAGAAACTTCCTATAATGCCAATTTAAACTGGGTGCAAAATGTATATTTCAAAAAAAGTTCGTTGGTTTTGGATGTGGCTGCATGGCATACTTTTTTTACCAATAAAATAATTCCTGACTACGAAACTGATGCAACTAAAATCATTTACAAAAATTTAGATGGAAACGCTATTTCTCAAGGTGTTACGATAAATACTGAATTGCTATTTAATAATGGCTTCAATGCAATTGTTGGGGCAACTTTAATGGATGTTTCTGTAACAGAGAATGGTATTTCAGAAAGGCAACTACTTACAGAAAATTTCACTGGTACTTTTACCATTGGTTATTTTATCAAAAAGTTAAAGCTTAAAATCGATTACACTGGCAATGTATATAGTCCAATGAGATTACCATTGCTTGGCGAACTAGACAACAGACCAGAATATTCTCCTTGGTTTAGTATTCAAAATATCCAAGTTTCTACCAAAATTAAAGACAATTGGGAGATTTATGGAGGTGTCAAAAACTTATTGAACTATACGCCTCCAACCAACAGCATCGCTAGAGCATTTGATCCTTTTGATAGAGAAGTTACTTTCGATGCAGAAGGGCAACCATTAGCCACTCCAAATAATCCGAATGCGCTTACTTTTGATCCTTCTTATGTATTTGCATCCAACCAAGGTATAAGAGGTTTTTTGGGCGTGAGATATAAAATTCCTCACAAATTATGAAAAGAGTAATGCTTTTTTATTTTTTGATTTTGTGTTGTAATGTTCAGGCTCAAAAATCCAATTTATGGACCGAATTTGAACATTTGAATGATAGTTTAGAAATTAAGACAAAACCTATCATGATTTACATTGGAACAGATTGGTGTAAATACTGCAAACTCCAAGAAAATACTACTTTCAAAGATAAAAAACTGATGTTGGAAATGTCAGAAAAATATTATCTACTAAAGTTGAATGCAGAAAGTAAAGATTCCATTTTTTTTATGAATAAGAAATATTCACCTGCAAGCCAACACCAAAAATATCATGAATTGGTGGTATATTTGAGTCAATATTTTGATGAATTAGTATTTCCTACTACTTTATTTTTGCTCAACAACTTTCAAGAAATTAAGTATATCAAAGGGTATTCAAAAGATTTGAAATATTAAAACAAATCCACGGGATTGATTTGAATAAATTCCTGCCACGATAGTACTTTATTATCGATGAGATATATTTTCTTAGGGTTAAATATTTTTTTGAATTGATACATTCCTTTAGTGGGTTTTGAGATACCACTTTTCACTTCTAATGCTACAATTTCATCTTTGTATTTAAGCACAAAATCTACTTCATCATTTACATGTCTCCAGTATAAGACTTCATAATCTTCTGTAATACTTTTGTTGAGTAAATGCGCGCCAATACAGGATTCAATAATGCGTCCCCAATGCGTAGTGTCTTTTTGCACTTCTTTGAATGTTATTTGTGTTTGCCCAGAAATTAAAGCAGAGTTATATACTTGCAGTTTTGGACTAGATGATTTCGTTCTGTAATCTTCTGTATATATTTTCTGCAATCCCTTGCTTAATCCAGCAACATCCAAAAGATCTAGATAATGAGAAAGCGTTGTGGTGTTGCCAGCGTCTTGCAATTGCCCTAGCATTTTATTGTAAGATAAAATTTGACTTGAATAACTACATGACAACTGAAACAATTGTTTGAGCAAAGAAGGTTTGTCAATTCTAGTCATCATCAAAATGTCTTTGGAGATAGTTGTTTCTATCAAACTATTGGCGATATAGTTTTTCCATCTTGATTCATTGGAAATTAATTTTCCGGATCCGGGATAACCTCCAAACCAAGCAAATTGTTCAGGTGTAAAACCAAATCCCTCATTCATTTCATCAAAAGACCAATGAGTCATTTGAATCAGTTCAAATCTTCCAGCTATTGATTCGCTAAGCCCTGTTTGAATCAATAATCTTGATGAACCAAGAATCACAAATTTTATATTTAATTGGTTTACAGAATCATAATCCCATTCTTTTTTGACGGTTTCACTCCAATTATTGATTTTTTGAATTTCGTCAATAACTAAAATTAATTCATTGATTTTACCAGTTTTTAACTTCAGTCTTGCCGTTTCCCAAATTTGACTTAGCCAAGTGCTGTCATTATTATTTTCTGCTATATAATATTGGTTATCTACTTCAATATCAGAAAGCACTTTATTTACCATCGTTGTTTTTCCTACTTGTCTAGGACCAACAATACACTGGATGAAATTTCTTTCCTCCAAAATTCTTTTACGAAATAAATCATATGTACTTATTATAATCACACCACAAATGTATGAATTATTTTTTACACTGAGTGAAAATTATCAATACATTGAGTAAATTTACTCAATGTATTGAGTAAAATATTAATTTTTTTAAGAGAAATGATTATTAAATAACATGAAAAAAAGTCAGTAAATCAGTAAATTAACAATTACCCATTATCAAATTATCATTTCCTCATACTTCAAAATCGTATCAAAACCTTTGTTTTTGAAATAGTCCAAATCTGATTCGTTTCTGGCAGTAACCATTACAAAATCACCTCCCCAGGCACCTAAAGATTTCACGATTCCTCCTTGATACATTTGAAATAACTGTTCTTTGATGGTTTCTTGTTGTAAAATGTTAGAAAGTAAAGTCTCATGCATATTCATCAATTTTTCAAAGGCTTCCAAGTTTTGAGCGCCAATTACTGTTGAAGTGATTTCATTGAATTGTGAGATGATTTCTTCCAATTGTAATTCTTTTTTCAAATCACTGTATCTAGCTACTTCTTTGTCGCTGATTTGCTTCTGATTAAGATGTAAAAAGTAAATATTACTTTTAAATTCTGGGTTAAAATCAATAATTTTAACGAGTGGTTTTTCTTGATGCACTTCGTATTGCAACGCTTTGGATTCCATTCCACAAGCAATATCGTAGCCACTTCCTTTACTCACTGCAAAATGGATTAGGTATGCATCAATATTTAGCCATTTCGCCAAATTACAAAGTAGGGTAGAACTGCTCCCTAAACCCCAATTGTTGGGGAAGTCGAGATGTGTTTCTACTTTCCAACCAGTTTTTTGCAATGTTTTTTGAGTATCAATGAGAGTTGCTGCTTTGAGAATTTCAGAAAGTTTGTTTCCAATAGTAGCATCATTTCCTTTCAAGAATTCTAAAGAAAGTTGGTCAAAATAACCTTCAAACCAAATGTCTCCTATATGATTTTTACTGATCCAGTGAATTTGATTTTCGGAAATTGTCTGCGCATACAACCATTGACCTTTTTTTGTGGGTAAAGCCAATGCTTGAGCACCATCGATTACTAAATATTCCGAAGTGATGAGTAATTTACCGTGACTGAATATTTTAACATCAAAGTCCACCAAACACAAATATTAATTGTCCAAATCCTGCTGCCATTCCTAAAAATGCACCTGTCAAAATTAATTTTAATTCGTCCTCTTGGAACACTGGTCTCAAGAAATCTACAAATTCCGGAGGTGAAAGCGCTTGCATTTTTTCTCTAAAAACGGTTTCTAAATCCATGGCTTCTTCTGCATAAGGGAACACAGGTTTTACTGAAGCAGGAAGTTCCTTAATGGTTTTTTCTACCGCAATATCTTTCATCTTTTCGTAATTGCGCTCTCCAGCCATAAATTTAACCAAAGGTTTACTGATGCCCACACTCTGATCTATGGCATTTTTTGCATGTCCAGTGATGAGTGTTACAAACTTTTCTTTGGTAGGACCATTGATGATGGCAGCAAATATTCTATCGAAAGTAAATATTTCTTTGGCCAACATAGTTGCATATTCTGCACTTACTTCATTCTGTCTTGTTATAAACAATCCTTGAAACTCTTTTCCGAATATTTTGATTGGTTTTACAGGTTCAAAAATCAACTTCAAAGCCAGCCAATTGGTAGCATATCCAACCAATAATCCAAAAACAGGTAAAATCCACCATGCATCATAAAAATACCAAACGGCCATTTGTACCAATCCAAAAAGAAATCCAAAATAAATTCCAGATCTTTCAATGAATTTAAATTCTTCTCTTCCGCATTTTAGGAAAATTTCATTCAGCAAACTTTTATCCTGCATCAATCTCTGCACTACCATAGCCTTTAAATCGAATACATCTTCGATGTTTTCTTTCACATCGGTCATGATGTCTTTCACGATTTTGGGCATATCTCTGCTAATACGTGCATAAGCGACTTTTTTCACACTTTCGGGAAATCTAGACCACACTTCTGGCATTTGTTGCGCCATAAAATCATCCATAATTTCTTTCGAAATTCTATCAAATTGAGGTCGCATTTCTTCTGCCACCTGTGCAGGATCTATTTGAGCAAACAATTCTTTTACATCCACCAAACGAGTAGTCCACAAATCCACAGAAAGTTTTGCCATCTTTGAGGCTTTGCTAGGGATAATCCCTTGCCAACCCAAAAAAGGTTTGATTCCTATAAATTCTACAGGGTAAAAAGTCATTTTTAGAGCCAATACATTTGTTCCCCAACCAATGATAGCACTAGTTACAGGTATAGAAATGTACATCAATAATTCTCCATACTGCTCAATAAAACTCATAAGATGATTACTTTTTAGACCATAAAAGTAAAACAAAAGTTTATTTTAACGTAAGTAGAATGTTAGAATTTTGTTTGATTGTATGTAAATAAATAGATATGTAATTTTTACTAAAAACAATTACAGCAGTATTTCTTTAGTTTTATTTTGACGCCTTTACCATGAAATGGATACTTTTTGAAACTTTTTTAGTAAATTTGCGTTGTTGGAAAAGTAGATTATTTATATACTTTTTCCCAATTAACATAAACAACAAAAACGAAATGAAAGTTATATTAGACATTCAAGACAGTAAGGCTTTACATTTATTAGAAGTTCTTAAAGGTTTATCCTATGTTAAAACGACAGCAATTTCTGATGAAAAAGCACTCTTGATGGAGGAAATAAAAGAAGCGGTAGATAACTTAGCATTGGCAAAAAAAGGAACGTTAAAACTTAAAACAGCCAGAGAACTTTATAATGAGTTATAGCATATTGCCCATACCACCTTTTGATAAACAATTAAAAAGGTTAAGCAAAAAATACCCTTCACTAAAAAAAGAATTTTTAGAACTAATAGAAAGTTTAGAACAAAATCCGCTACAAGGCACTAGCCTTGGTAATAATTGTTTCAAAATACGCATTGCTATTGCTTCTAAAGGTAAAGGCAAAAGTGGTGGTGCTAGAATTATAACCCATATTGTAATCGAAAATGAAATTGTGTATTTAATTTCTATTTACGACAAATCTGAAAAAGCAAATATTACAGACAAAGAGTTGAAAGAATTATTATATTTCTTACCTCAATAAAAGTATGAAATATATTTATTTTAATTTATGTCTAATTTATTAATTTAAGTTCATGTTATTTTATATCTTTACAAACGATAAATAATTTTTTTAATCTATGAAGTTATTCAAATTTCCGTTTTTGGCTGTCGCTACATTGACCATCTTATTGACTGGTTGCTACAAGTTTAACCAAAATTTAATCATGAAAGGTAAATGGTATGTCAATGCTTTTGAAGTAAGTGGCGGAAATACCAATTTGATGGAAGGCGTACTACCTGATTATGTTTCTGGAAAAGGACAGTATATTGTATATATGTTAGACAATGGCTTGCTAAGAGGAGAATACTACACCAATGATACTTTGTATTATTTCAGAACAGGTTATTGGGATATGCCCCACAAAGACAGTGTGACATTTGTAATTGATAAATTCATTAACGGAACTTTCTTTATTGAACAAGTGAAAGGTGATGCCTTTTTATTGACTTCAGACGATAATGATATCGAATTCTTCAATATTGGAGTAGTTCCAACCGT
>CAWUIK010000043.1:0-25803 GCA_963922585.1 uncultured Flavobacteriales bacterium
CTGATTAGCAGGATGTTAAACAAATAATTTAACTCACTTTTTTAAACATTATTCATGTTAATTTAAGATAAATGGCCGTTAGAATCATACTAGACCTAGATGTAGAAAATCCAGAAGAAGTCATCAAGGCTCACAAAGGGCAGTTAATGGGGTTGCTTACAGGAGTAGTAATGAATAAAGAAAGTAAAAAAAGGAAAATCAATCTAGCAGTTGCTCAAGAAATAGCAGCTATTGTAAGTAAAGAATTACCTAAAGAACTAGAAAAAGAATTGGTTAAAGCAAAGTTCACGATAAAAATTGAAGAAAATATCGAAATGATATAATTTTTTATTTTATGCTCTTTCTCCTAGTTCTATTACTTCCATATCTTTCAATATGCCATTCGTAACAGAAAATCGCATTATAGTTCTTACTTTATGAAACCCACGAACCCCAGCAGCACCAGGATTTATGTATAACATGTTAAGTTTTTTGTCCATTTGAACTTTACAAATATGTGAATGTCCACAAATAAAAACTTTGGGGGTATTTCTTTCAATATCAAACCTTATGTTATGAGTGTAAGCATAAGGTTTTCCTCCAATATGAGTCATTAAGAAATTTACATTATTCAAAGTAAATCTTTGTTTTTCGGGGAATTCAGCCCTAATAATGTGATTGTCTATATTACCATAGACGCATTTTAGAGGTGCAATTTCTTTAAGATAATCAGTTACAGCGATATCCCCTACATCACCTGCGTGCCAAATTTCATCGCATGAAGAAAAATACTTTTTGTATTTCTCATCAATATGACCGTGTGTGTCAGAAATTAACCCGATTCTTTTCAATGAAGAGTTAGAATTTATAGAAACTCGTAACCTACAGCAAGTACAATAGCGCTATATTGAATGGTAGTAATTTCTTTAGTTCCTTCGTAAGTTTCTACTGTTTCGAATTCTCTGTCAGAAGCAGGTATAATGTAATTGATATAAACTTTCTTTAATCTCATTTGAGATAAGAGTTTTTCATCTTTTATAACTTCAGCTTTTTTTGATCTGAAAGTATCTTTCATTTCATCCATTGTCACTTCAAAATCACCACTTCCAATATCACTTTTGCTATACACCAAGGTTCTTCCATTTGCTCCCATTGGCTTGTCATAAATCTCAATAGTTATATTTTCACCTTTGATCATATTTCCATTAAAACAAAACTTATAGTTAGTGTTTTGAACTGTAAGAATCTCAACTTCTTTGGCATGAGTAAAAGTTTTGTAATTGAAATATGTACTTTTAGTACCATCATATTTAAAAGGCTTTAATTTAGCTCTTGCTGCAACTCTTCCTTCTTGCACACCAGCATCAAATTGTGCTTTTTCGTCTAATTCTACATCTTTAGAACCTTTTTTACCACCAATAAGTTGAGCACTAATAACTCCGGTAAAAAGTATACCTGTGGTTATGAGAAGTATATATTTAATCTTTTTCATTTCTGTAATATTTTTTATTCTACAATACTATTTCTTAATTCTATTATTGCATTCGTTATTTGAGTTACCTCTTCTTCTGTAAGATATATATCAAAGTAGGCTGCGTCTTCTCCTAAAGCTTTTACAGATTCAAAATTATCGAACATGTCAATAATTTCTTGAATACTGTGTGACATATCTTCAGAATCCATATCTACTTCCTCCATACTATTCAATCCCTTAACAATGGATCTTGCTATTGTCATTTGTTCAGAAATCAAAGCGCCTAATTCAGAATTATCTGTTTTACCTTTTGCAGAAACTGCGCCAAAATACATTCCTTCTACCCAAGCGCCACTGTAATAAACTACAGATAAGTCAACTTTACCATTTTGAGCAATGTAATCATCTGTGTTTTCTTGTACAAAAATTAAAATATCAATAATTGAATCTTGGTTTCCAATATTGCTATTAAATCTTTCTATCAAATCTTCAGAAGCAAAAACAGTTTCTAAACCGATTTTACCACTCAGATCTTTGAGTGCTTTCAGATATTTAGACGCCTCATCATATTTTTCGTTTTTTACACTGTAAGCCAAATCTGAACTGTACACTCCAAAATTCAATGATTGTTTGAACTTATTTGTATAATTGGCAATGTTTTCAACTTTATTAGGCAAATTTGAATCATATATTAATCCTGCTTTATTAAAAATTGATGCAATTTGAAGTGGGGAAGGTGGTACGAATGTGAATTTTTCTATCTCTTCTTGATCACCTACAGTTTCTTTTTCAATTACAGTGTTTTCTGGTGCTTTATTTTCTTCTGTAGTAGTTGCCTCAGAACAACTTTGAAATGATAAACCGCAGAAAGCAGCGGCAATAATTACATAATTTAATTTCATTTTATATTATTTTAATTCAATAAGATATTGCGTAAAGATATTAAAAATTAATTTTCAAATACTTTTTTTTTAATTTTCATCATCAAAAACTTGTATTTCTTTTTCTATAGTTACTAGTTCTGTAAACTTACCTTTATATCTAGTGGCTTTTACAAGATGGTTATCAATCCAATGATAGTTTCCGCCCCTAGGCTTTCCAAACAATGCTCCATGATATTTGAATCCATGTTTTTGCAACCATTTTTCCGTCACTTCTCTATGCTCTTCTGTTCGAGATGTAAAAAAAGTAATAATATGCCCTTCATCATACCATTTATTTAATGTTTCCAATGCATCCTGAAAAGGTTCGCATGTTGCCATTCTTTCTGGCTCCTCGTTTGGAACATCCTCAGTGATAGTTCCGTCAATATCTATCAAGTAGTTTTTTACATCTTGTGGTAACAGAGGACTTATTAAATTGCCCTCAGCATCTTTTGTTTCTTGTAGCTTTTTATCTTTCATTGTTTTTTACAAAAAATCTTTTACATCAATTGCTTGTCTTTAGTCACAGACAATACAAAATCTGTGATTACTTTAAGAGCATTATCTGATTTGTTTTTCAATTTAACAGTAAAAGCCATTCTATCAAAATCACCATTGAAATCAACCGACTCGAATAAATTAGAAAATTCCAAAGCCATTTGCCCTTCTTCTGTTTCTGCCATTTTCAATACACCATCAGGCATTTGAGTAACATCAGTATTATAAAAACCATACACAGGTTTTTCCATTTTTGTAGATGAAGGTAATGAGTAGGTCTTAAATTTATTTCCTGTCGCAAAAAAACTTGCAGTTGCTGCATCTGATGTGAGAATTAGACGTTCTTCATTCATTGTTAAATAAACATTTTCTTCAAGTTTGCATACTCCATTTTCAAAAATCATTTCTTCAGACATTCTCAGCAAACCTCCAATTTTAGATGAATCATTAATTCCAACTGTAAATATTACATCAGGAATAGTTTTTTGATAAGTATAAGTTTCTTCTTGAAAAAAATCATCATCTTCACTATATGCTTCATAAGAAGATGTAACCTCTTGGGATTTCACGTCCATTAAGGACACTGAGAATTCACCTGTTAAAAGTTCTTTCAACTGAGACTGATTCATGCCAGTAGCATTTTCAATATCAGCCATATTAAACTCGTTTTCTGGAACCATGTTTAATGCTTCAAAAATTGCGTTCATATCAATGTTTGCAACTCCAAATGCTACTAACTTATCGTTGGTTAAGTAATTAAAGACTGATGCTGAAACAACTGCTTTAGAAAGTGCATTGAAATCTGAATTTTTAACTTTATCTGCATAAACATTCATATCAAAAACTATTTCACCTGAATTAAAATTTCCAGTACCTACATAATACGCATCGCTGAACATTGCTATAACTTCATCAGGAATTTCTTTTCCTTCATTAGTATTTTTAGCAGATTCCATGATTTTTTCAAGATTTACAAAAATATTCATATCATCAACTCTCTTCAAAAAGGCATCTAATTTTTGATCCTCTTTTGCATCTGTATATCTTGCCAAAAGTAATTTTTGAGCAATTTTTTTAGTTTCCTCTTTTTGACTTGCAACAACGATAAAATCTTTATCATCCCACATGGCAGTTATTTCTTTTTCTGATATAAACTCATATTCTTTCCCCTCAATCTCTTCTTTACTATATTCACCTTTGGATAGTTTTAAATTTACAAGCGATTGCTTTACCTTTTCTTTATTGGTAACTTTTGCAGTTAACAATACATAATCAGGATCTTCACCAGTCATAGACAATGCAAAATGATTGTTCCCTTTTAGTTCTAACCCTGTTAATTCTGCATCAATGTTTCCTTTAACGAACATCTTAAAACCTGCTAAAACTTCAAATGGGACATCTTTGTTGTGCTCAAAATCAGATTTTTCAATCATAGTAACTAGGTCAATAGATCCAACTACCGCTAGATTATCAACAGCGCTTATCATGTTGAAACGTGTAGAATTCTTTAAATTTGCTTCTTTATCTTCTGTATCGCTTCCGCATGAAGACAACATTAACGAACTGACAACCAAGGACGTTATAAGTGTTTTGAAAGTGTTTTTCATTTATTTCTAAACTTTTATTTGTAAAGTTTTGCAAATGTATGATATAACTTTAGTTTTTACAAGTATTTATGTTGAAGCGACACATTAAATTATAAATGGTCATTTTTAGTAGATTAATCTTCATTTATATAATGAAATATTACTTCTAATACATCTTGATTTTTAAAATGTTTAAGATGCCCTCCTCCTTTAGAATGATAAACTTTTGCATTTTCTAATTTCTTAGCAAAATCAACTACTCTTCTTAGGTGAATTATTTTGTCTTCGGTATCATGAACAAACAACATTTTATTTTGATTATAAACATCAACATAATGATGACAGTCTATATCTAGTAAAGTTCTATTTGCTTTTTGCTCAGCCAGTTTCACGCATTTCTTAAAAACTTTTTCATTGATTCTTGTGATTTTCTTATATTGAAAAAAGAACTGGGAAGGTTCTGGATGCAACCCCATTAAAATCATTTTTTTATTTTGAAAATCGAAACCTATTTCTCCAACTGCAACCGCCAAAGAAGCAGCCCCTAAAGAATGCCCCAATAATACTGAAACATCGGGTTGTTTTTGAATAAAATGAGATATTACATCAACAAAAATAGGAAGATGTGCTTCATTTTGTGCACTCGTTCCATGCCCAGGAAAATCTATACTGATTACTTCAATTTCTTTATCTTGAATTAATCCCTCAATGATATTTCTGAAATCTACAGTTCTACCTTCCCAACCATGACATAACAACACTTTTTTACTTCCGCTTCCAAAACGATGAACTGTATAGGGCGCTTTAAATTGATGTGAAATGTAATTTTTAGACTGTGCTTTTTGAAGAAAATTCTGATGATTTAAATTCAATGGTCTTTTTCTTGGCTGTGTAAAAAGTTGCCAAAATAATTTTGCAGAATAATTAGGGGCTATCCAACTCATTCTTTGAAAATAAAAACGGACGATTTTCATAGAAAAAGTAATGTCTTGCTCAGATATGTAAAATTCTTCTTCCATTTTCAAAAGCAAATGTAAACAACTTCATTTGATAAGCGGTTGATAATACTTGAGAATTATGATTACTTTTGTCATCGATTTTTACATTATACTAATCATAAAAAATATCATAAAAATGAAAGAAGTTTATATCGTTTCTGCTGTAAGAACACCTATTGGAAGTTTTGGAGGTGCATTATCTACTGTTCCTGCGCCAAGATTAGGTGCTGCTGCAATAAAAGGGGCACTATCAAAAATCAACTTGGATCCCAAAGAAGTAAATGAAGTTTATATGGGAAATGTTTTGCAAGCTAATTTAGGTCAAGCACCTGCAAGACAAGCGGCTATTTTTGCTGGAATCAACGAAAATGTTCCTTGTACCACGGTAAACAAAGTGTGTGCATCTGGAATGAAAGCCATTAGTTTGGCTGCCCAAGCAATTCAATGTGGTGACGCAGACGTAGTTATTGCTGGGGGAATGGAAAACATGTCTCAAGTACCTCATTATATGGTGGCTAGAAACGCTGTGAAATTAGGAAATGTGACGATGGTGGATGGAATGGTAAACGATGGTCTTACAGATGTTTACGGAAATGTACACATGGGTGTTTGTGCAGAAAAATGCGCAGAAGAATATAAAATCTCAAGAGAAAATCAAGATAATTTTGCGATTACTTCTTACCAAAGATCTGCCGCTGCATGGGAAGCAGGGAAATTTGATAATGAAGTGGTACCAGTAGAAGTTCCTCAAAGAAGAGGCGATACTATCATCGTGAGTAAAGATGAAGAATTTACTAATGTGAAAATGGATAAAATACCTACATTAAATCCTGTATTCAAAAAAGACGGAACAGTTACTGCTGCCAATGCTTCTACATTGAATGACGGTGCATCTGCATTGATTTTGATGAGTAAAGAAAAAATGGAAGCATTGGGATTAAAACCAATCGCAAAAATAGTTGGATACGCAGATGCTGCGCAAGCGCCAGAATGGTTTACAACAGCACCTTCATTGGCAATACCAAAAGCATTGAAAAAAGCGAACTTAGAAATTTCTGACATTGATTTTTGGGAATTAAACCAAGCATTTTCTGTGGTAGGATTGGCAAACATCCAGAAATTAGGATTAGATCCAGAAAAAGTTGACGTAAACGGAGGTGCAGTTTCTTTGGGTCATCCACTGGGGAATAGCGGTTCTAGAATTATTGTTACTTTACTTAATGTACTTCAACAAAATGGCGGAAAACTAGGTGCTGCTGGAATTTGCAACGGTGGCGGAGGCGCATCTGCAATGGTAGTTGAAATGTGCTAAAAGAATATATTATATTTTTAAAAATGCTCAAATGGAAACGTTTGGGCATTTTTTATTGAAATTAAATGGTAAGGTAATTACTTTCTTTAATTAATATCTAAATCTTTTTTATTTACACAAAAGCTAAATTATTTCTAAGTAAGTTATAAAATTTCATTACAACTCCGAAATCACTTCAAAACCTTTAAAAATTCCAGTTATTGCTAAACCTATAATTTCTTTGCAAAGGTTCTTTTCTTTAAGTTTTATTGCGATTTCATTAATTGTTGCTCCACTTCCTATGGCATCATCAAAAATTAATATTCGATTGTATTTTGCTTGATTGGGAATGTAAAACGAATTTTTGGCATTGGCTACACGTTCAAAAATCTTAGACAAGGCCTTTTGCGGTACAACTATTTGATTTTTAATTTTTTCTATTTTTACTTTAGGTTTTTCAATGTTAAGTGATTTTTCCAAAAAAGTCATGATTTGCAATTTCCTATCGATAGTGGGTGGTACATATAGCACTGCATCGATTTTCTGATTTTCAACAAGTTGATGTACTCGGTGTAAAATTTCATTGACAATCATTTTCATGAGCATTTTATTTTGGCCTTGTTTGGCATAATGCATTAGTGTACCCAATCTGGTCTTCCCAAAGCGTTCTATTGCATAAAAATCAAGATAAAAAATTTTATCAACGGCAATGTATTCCATTCCTTTTGTGTGCTTCAACTTTTCCGTTCCATCAATCAAATTATGCTCATTAAAAAAGTCCAAATATTTTTGTCTTGTTGTGATGTATTCAGCAACAGTTTTTTCGAGTGGTAAAGTTTGTTTTTGACACCAATAATTCATTGCGTCTATTCCTTTTAGCATATTGCCCAATGGATCTACTAATAAAAAATGCTCTTTTAAAAAGCGTTCTTTGTCATAAGTGATAGATTGAACAGCAACTTGTTTTTCTTGTGGTTTCAACATGTAATATACCTTTGGAGCTTTTCCCATAGACATTATCATTTCTGAGTCTTCCAATTCATTTAACATGCGATGAACATATTGTCGAGACACATTCAATAGCGTTGCCAGTTCATGTACTGTCATCTGTCCGTGTTTACCCAAGAGTTTAAGAATAGTATCTTTCGTTTTCATAATGCAAATATATAAAGTTTACTGTAAACAGTTTACTGTAAACTTAATTTTTGTTTTCACAATCCTATTAAAACAGAAAAAGCAATAAAATGGGTAGATTCAAGAGTTTTCTTTAATTTTGGAATATGAAGTTGGGATTTCCACTTTATTTGAGAATTTTTTTAAATCTAAAATCTTTTATGAACACTATCGAAAACCCAATACAATGGAGCGACTTTTCTAAGATCGATATGAGAGTTGGAACCATCATTACAGCCGAAATTTTCAAAGAAGCAAAAAAACCATCTTATAAAGTTATAATAGACTTTGGGGATTTTGGTTTTCGTAAATCCTCTGCACAAATTACCAAACTTTACGCTCCAGATGAATTGATAGGCAAACAAATTGTGGCTGTGGTAAATTTTCCACCCAAACAAATCGCCAACATGCAAAGCGAATGTTTGATTCTTGGTGCAATACATAATGATGAAGTAACTTTGCTTACTACAGACAAAAAAACCAGCAATGGTTTACGAATAGCATAAAAAAATAATCTTCCTCAAAAATTCTTTGCACTATTTTTGATACAGATAAAACAAGAAAATTAACATTATGAAATATATCACACTTACTTTGGCGTTTCTCTTTATGGGAATGTTTCAAAACCTTACTGCTCAAGACAAAAACAAAAGCATTGTTGCTTATGTCAATAAAAACCTCAACAAAAAAATAGATCGAGGCGAATGTTGGGATTTGGTTGCTTTTGCGCTCAATGAAGCCAAAGCAGATTGGAAAGCACCTTTTGATTTTGGTGATGAAATAAAGTATCCAAAAGCAGATTTAAAACCTGGTGATATTATCTCTTTTGAGAATGTGAAATTTGAGTTTGATGGAGGATACGTGACATTCCCGCAACATTATGCCATTGTATATGAAGTAAAAAACAAAAATGAAATTGTAATTGCACATCAAAATCACAACAACATTAGAAAAGTTCAAAAACTAGATTTGGATTTGAGCACAAAGACCAAAGGAACAATGAAGTTTTATAGAGTGAGATAGATTATTTCTTTATCTTAATCTCTCCAAATGCACCATCCAATTTAAGTCCTCTAAAATCCAAATATTCCGAAGTAAACACTAATTTGTTTTTTGCTATAGACACACCTTCTATCTGTGTACTGTTTTCCAAATTCAAACTGCAAGATGTGTTTTTGAATGCTTTTAAATTGGTACTCGAAACATTAGCATAAGTCATCAAAAAAGGTTCTGAACCGTAACCTACTAAATATAATGTTTTTGTTTTTGTATCAAAAGTAGCGTCTGTCACCATACCTCTTGTGGCTATACTATCGATGGGAACAATGGAATACTTACCAGCCATTTTTGGAATATGGTAATAATAACAAACATCTGTCTTCCAATTTTTGCTTAACATCATTAAACTGTCATTGATTACGACCAATGCTTCTGCATCATAAAACGAAAACCCCTTGTTTTCAAAGTTTTTTTGGCTGGCGTAATTAAAAATGATTTCTTTGGCTTCAATTGCATCCTTTTCTAATACATCTTGAATTTTAATTTTGTAAATTTTCAGTTGTTTTCTAGTTCCATAATTGTTTCCAATATCACCAATATAAATAAATACTGAATCCATCGCAATGGCTTCCCAATCCACATTTTTGGCATTGGTAATTTTTACCGTTCTTTTGATGTCGCCTTTTTTGGTTTCAATTTCATATAATTCTGGTTTTCCACCGCTATCGTTGAAGGTATAAAACGCATCACCTACATACAACAAACCCGAAGTTTCTGAAAGTGTTTCAGGAGGTGTAAACCATTCTTTGGTGTCGCACTGAGAGTGTAAGTTTAATGAAAATAAAAAACAGTAAATCCAAATTGATATTTGAAACATGACTTTCATATCAAATACATTTGAAATAATCAAACGGCTCTTTACAGTCTTGACATTGATACAATGCTTTACAAGCAGTAGAACCAAATTGACTGATCATCAAAGTATTTTTGGATTTGCATTGAGGACAAATTACGCCTGTTCTCTCTTTTCCAATAAGATATTTTTTATCCGTAGTTTTTTCTTCGGGAGGCGCAATTCCATAATTTTGAAGTTTCTGTTTTGCCTCTTCAGAAAGCCAATCTGTGGTCCAAGGTGGATCGTAGGTGGTGAGAATTTTTACTTTGGGATACCCATTTTGAACTAAGGTACTTTTGATTTCATCTTCAAACTGAGTCATGGCTGGACAACCTGTATAAGTGGGTGTGATGGTCACTAAAACTTCGCTTCCATTTAATTCGACTTTTCGAATTACGCCCAAATCAGAAATTGTGAGCACAGGAATTTCTGGATCAGGAATTTCTTTTATCAAATCCCAAATAGATGCTATTTCATCGTTAACAATTTTCAAGTGCTAGTTCTTTTATTCTTTTTACCATTCCTAATAATCCATTCGCTCTTGTGGGAGACAGATGCTCTTGCAATCCAATTTCGTTGATGAAACTCAAATTTGCTTTCACAATTTCCTCTGGTTTTTCATCACTCAAAACCCTTACCAAAAGCGCAATAATTCCTTTGGTAATAATGGCATCGCTATCTGCTGTAAAATGAATTTTGCCTTCATTAAAATCTGCGCTTACCCAAACTCTTGATTGACAACCTTTTATCAAGTTGCTTTCTACTTTTCTATCTTCAGATATTATAGGCAAATCTTTTCCCAGTTCGATTATATATTCATACTTCTCCATCCAGTCTTCAAACATTGAAAACTCTTCTACCACTTCTCTTTCTTTATCTTGAATTGTCATTTTCTATACTTTTTAATGCTGATGAACAATTTCCAACAATGTTCTGAATGCGGCAAATTTGCCATTATATCTTTCTGTATGTTCTTTTTGAAGTTTTGGAGCGTGTTCTTTTTGATAAGTTTCAAAATCCAACATAGAAGGACAAGTGTATTGAATTGCATAAGAAATACCCCCTTCGCTTTCTGCTAGAATTTTGCAAATTCTATTGTCCAAAAAAAATCCTGTAGCCATAACTTCAGGTATGTGTACTTCCTTCATCCAACTAAGCCATTCTATTTCAACAGACTCATCAATTACTACAGTTACATTGTATATTACTTTGTTTGCACTCATATTACAAATATACCTATAAAAACAAAATCCCTAACTATAATGTTTAGGGATTTTATATTTTCTAAATAATCTAAAATAACTTTTAAACTAAACTCCTAATAATTAATTTCCTCCTCTACCAGGTAATTTAGTTGGTGTAATTGTTTGTTTTGGTTTTATGGTAGGACTTGTTTTTTGAGGAGTCGTTTTTTCTGGTGCATTGGTCTTCTCTGGAGTAGTAGTCTCAGGCGTATTTGTTTTTTGACCACCCGTATTTGTTGGGGTTTGTTTTGCTGGCGTATTTGTTTTTGTGGGTGATGATGTATTAGTCGGCTTTGTTGAGTTAGTAGGCTTTTTGGTATTTACAGGCTTATTAATAACAGGTTTTTGTTGCTGTTGGATTTGACTCATTTTAGCATTAATCTCATTGATTTTTTGTTTTGGATATGCTTCATTGGGTTTATATCCAAGCGCTTTAGTATAGAAAGTTTTTGCAGTGCTAAAATTTCCAGCTTTGAAATACAAATCACCTTTTTTAATTTGGTCATTGTAGTTATCATCTATCGCTTTTTGTTGTTGCTCTTGTTGAATTTTTTGTTGCACTTCAGCCATTTTTTGTTTTGGCAATGCCTCATTTGGTTTCAAAACTGATGCTTTTTGGTACTCAGCATAAGCAGCATTGTAATTTCTAGCTTGGTTGAAACTATTTCCTTTTTGCATAGCAGCATTGTAGTCATTGTTCAATTTTATCATCTGACTGTTTTGGGCTTGATTTTGGCCATTGTTGGTTGTTCCCATATTGGTTGTACCTGGGTTTCCACCTCCATTATTTCCATTTTCGTCATCCACATTACCTGAAGCATCCTCTTGTCCGTTTGGACCTCCACCACCTTGACCTGGATTGCTAGAATCTACACCATCTGCATTATTTCCGTGACCATTATTTCCGTTGGAATTACCTCCACCATTGTTACCATTTCCACCAATATTAGGTTTCCCTCCTGTTCCTCCTCCAGAACCACCTGTTCCATTACCACTATTTGGATCGAAAGTTTGATTACCTCCTTCACCAAATCCTCCTCCAGAATTCGGATTATTCGGGTCAACTGTTGCAGCAGAATCTACAGCATTTGGATCATGCACTTCATTAGAGTTGTTATTGTTGTCATTAGGTCTTGTCCAACCATCATTTGGATTCACAACGCTAAAATTAACTACAATAGTTTTCGAATCACTTCCACATTCATTTTTAGCCATTATGTTCAATTGGTTGTTTCCATCAACAAAAGAAGTTAGTGTCAATGTGAGCATTTGAGTGCTTGCATTGTAAGTTTGATTCAAATAATTATTGTTGAATTTTGAGAAAATCTGAGACTTATCAGCAACACCTGTAACTCTTGCTGTAACTGTAATAGGTGCATTTACTTTATGTTCAACGGGAGACACATTAGGAGTAAGAATTGTTACAGTAGGATCATCACAAGGTGGAGGTGCAGGAGTATAATTATAAGTAACTATTTTTTTGTCTTGACCACAAGCATTAGAAACGCTTAACTCATAAGTATTACTTCCTTCTTTTAGGTTGAGCATACTTTCAAACTGACCATTCGAAGGGTTGAAATTGAATCCAGGTGAAACTTGACCATTTATTTTAAAAACTACATTTGTAGCATTTTCAATGGTTGCTAATATTGCTCCTTTGCTGTTTTCAGTATTAATAGAAATGCTAGCCCCTGAAACGCCTTGAGGTTGAGTAACTTTAATTACAGGAGGAATACAAGCCGCTTCTTTCTCTTCCACTATGATTTCTCCCATATCTTGAGCGCTACCAGCAGTATTTGTGGCTTTTACGATTACATCATGTGAGCCAATTGGCAAAGTTAAGTTGAAACTTACTTCTTGTGTATTTACATTAAAATTATAGTTAGTAAAAGGTTGTCCTTCCAGTAAGATACTTATTCCGCTTGCATTAGCCACATTGGTTACTTTTGCTTTTACATTAATATTGTTTCCATTATCAGTAGTATAAGGTAATGGAGCAGGAACTGTTATTTTCACAGTTGGTCTTGCCAAAGGTTTGGTATAATTAATTACCATCGTTTGCGTCACGGTACCACAATCGTTGGTTGCTATAATTTCAAAACTATTATTACCTTCTACTAAAATAAGGTTTGCTGTTAGCATTCCTGTATTAGGGTCGAATAATTTCTTTAAAGGTTTATTGTTCAACTTACAATCTATCTGCGTTGCATTATTAACACCAAGTACATTTGCGCTTACTGAAAGAGGTGAAACTCCATTGTAGTTGTATGGCGAATTTTCTGGAGATACAAAATGGATTACTGGATTATCACATGGCATTTCCTCTGGAGTATAAATGTATGTGATATTTTGAACAGTTGTTCCACATTCATTTATTGCAATAATTTGATACGTATTAGCTCCTTCCTTAAGGTGAAGGAAACTTTCAAATGCTCCAGTTCCAGCATTGTAGTTATACCCAGGAACCGATTGTCCGTCAATTTTGAAATCAATGGAATTAGCATCGGTAATTTTAGCTGTGATAGCACCTTTATTATTTGTTGTATTGATATTTACAGGAGCATTTAAATTTCCGCCAATATTAATTTTAGTTTGAGCTTTTGGCTGTATCAAATCTATAATAGGATTATCACAACTTGATTCAGGTATGTTATAAATTATGGTAGAAGATTTAGAAGCAGTCCCAACATTATTGGTACCTGTTATCTCTATAATATTAGCACCAACCAACAATTCTGCATTATAAGTAAATTTATCAGTGATGTGGTCAAAAGTGAAATCTGTAACGTTTACACCATTGAATTTTGCTGTTACACCATTGATATTATCCACATTTTGAATTTGAGCATTGATTAATTGCGTATTAGAATTTGTAACATGTGGATTTGAATTAGGGTGAGTAATATTAACAATTGGAGGCAAAGGATTCTGCACAAGTTTATGAACAACTATTTGCTCTGCTTCATCACTTCCAACACTATTAGTTCCCACAACTTTGAAAAGGTTATTTCCATTAATCAAATTCACATTAAACGAAACTTCTTTTGTAGTTGAATTGTATGCGAAATTGTTGTAAACCTGTCCATTTACGTAGACTTTAATGTAACTACTAGAGGTTACATTAAGTACTGTTGCTTTGAGCGTAATATTGTTTGCTGGACTTGTAAATGGCGAAACATTTGGCACAACAAACTCAACAATTGGCATAGGCATTGTTTCTAGTGGCTGATATACAATAGTTGTTGTTCTAGAATCTGTTCCTACTGTATTTGTTCCTGAAATTTGAATAATATTAGCGCCAAAAATCAAATTGGCAGAGAATGAAATTCTCTTTGTTATCATATCATAATTGAAATTAGAAACAGAATTTCCATTTACCAAGACTGAAATATTATTAGCACTTGTAATGTTAAGTACTGATCCATTAATAATTTCTACTGGACTATTAGTGTTGTATGGATTTGTAGAAGGAACGTCAATAGTTACAACAGGAGGTATTGGTGTAGGTTGTTGCTGAGGTTTAGTGTAAATGATATTTACAGTTTTTACATCAGTACCTACTTGGTTCACTCCTTTTACAGTAACATTGTTGTTTCCTTCATTTAGATTAATTAATGCGGAAAGCATTTTTGTATTTGCATTAAAAGTAAAATTGTTTGAAATGACACCATTTACAGTAAAAGTAATATCATTTTTAGAACCAACGTTTAGTACTGTTGCTACAACATTATATTGAGGATTCGTTACATTAGTTGAATTTAAAGCAGGGTTTGTAAAGTTCACAATTGGAGGAGGAGCGGTAGTAAATCCTGTACCCATATCATATATAATAATTCTAGAATCTTGATCAGAACCATACTGATTTGACCCAATAATCTCAAATTGATTGCTTCCAGGTTGTAGATAAACATTTGCAGAAAATTCATTGCTATTAGGGTTATAAGTAAACCCTGTCATAATCAAGCCATTTTGTTTGAAAGTAATTCCGTTAGAATTGTTTACATGATAAATCTTTGCTTTTATTGTGTAAAGAGAACTATGAACAACAGAATTGTTAATTGATGGATGATATATATTCACCAAAGGTTTAATTTGTTGAACAGTAGTATGAGTCGTAGTAGTATTTGTAGTAGTTGTTTGATTTGTTGACCAGTTATTGTTGTTGGTAGTATTATTGTTAGGCACATATCTAGTTCTTCCGCTCAAAATATTCCATCTAAAAAACACTCCTGCATAATGATATCTGTCCATAAAATTATCTTCAAGATAATTCTGAGCACCACCATCAAACTCATCACCCAATATATCATAAGCAACTTTGTATTCCAATCCCATTGAAAAACTTTCTCCAAATTGCTTTCCTAGACCAAATCCTAAAGAAGGAACTAAAGAAAACCTACCAGGAGTTAAAGTAGTTTCAAAATCATTAGAAATATCATACCCAAGTTCATTGGCAATATCATTTGGACTACCAATTAAATCTGAAGAAGAATAGTTATTTAAGTCATCAAATCTATCAAATTTTTCAGTTTTTACTTTATTGAAAGTTGCTCCTATTCCACCAAAACCATAAAGAATGATTCCTGTTCTTTCTCTAAGCCTATGAAGTGTAATAACCGCTTCAAGGGAAAATTCATGAAGTGACATTCTGTAATTTCTAAATCCAAAGGAATTTCCTGTAGTATCTCCTGTATATGTTGAAGTAGAATCTGGAACTCCAACCCATCCAGAATTGTAACTTCCCAAGTATCTACCTCTCCAATCTAAAGCAAAAAAAGCACCTTCTTTTTCATATATAGATTTACCTAATGTCATTCCACCACCAAAACCACCAAACGGTCTAGTAGTAACATTTTCTAGGCTGGTAGGCCCGCTGTATAATTCTCTAGATTGCCAGGTAGCACCAAGATTAAACCCAATATTCCACCCAGTTTCATGTTCGTAATTTACAAACTGAGCTTTTGAAGAAAAAAAAGCGGTGAATAAAAACGTGAGTAGTAAAAACTTTTTCATATAATATGTTTTATCTGTAAGTATGTATTTTTTAATATTTCAAAAACCTTTCAAAGTATTTAAAATATCAAATCTATTTTTCAAAAATTGTACCAAAGCAACAAAAGTATGAGATTTATCTAAAATAATTAACTTTTTATCGACAAATCATTCTTTTAACATTTAGTTAAACCCTCTCATAATTCCTTTTTCAGAACTCTGAATAAATTTTATAATTTTAGTTTTTTCTTCTGATTCAGGGAGTTCTTCTTCAGCAATTTCTATTGCTTTAGTTTTGTTGTTGTTTTGAACGTAAATAATTCTGTAAGTGTCTTCCACATTCATAACTTGTTGGTCCGTAAACCCTCTTCTTCTCATTCCAATGGCATTGACACCCACATAAGAAAGTGGCTCTCTAGCAGCCTTCACAAAAGGAGGAACATTTTTCCTCACTAAAGATCCTCCAGCAATAAAAGCATGATCTCCGATAGAAACAAATTGTTGAGTACCTACCATTCCTTCAATTACGACATAATCGCCAATAGTAATATGTCCTGCCAACTGAGTACTATTAGCAATAATTACATTATTTCCAATGATACAATCGTGAGCTACGTGTACATAAGCCATTAATAAGCAATTGTCCCCAACTACAGTTTTCATTCTATCGCTAGTGCCTTTGTGAATCGTAACACATTCTCTGATGGTTGTATTATTACCTATATGAGTAGTGGTATATTCACCTTTGTATTTTAAATCTTGAGAAATAGCAGAAATTACTGCTCCAGGATAAATTTTACACCCAGAACCAATTCTAGCACCATCAAATATAGTAACGTTTGGTCCTATCCAAGTATCATCACCTATTTCCACATCACCATAAATAGTAGTAAAAGGCTCTATGATAACGTTTTTTCCAATTTTAGCATCGGGGTGAATATAATTTAATCCTTTAGATGTCATACAATTATCCTCTATCTTTAATTACTTGCGCAAGCATTTCGGCTTCCATTACTACCTGTGAATTCACATATGCTTTTCCTGCCATATGAACCAAACCTCTTCTCATTGGTGAAATTAGTTTTAGTTCAAAAACGACAGTATCTCCAGGAATTACTTTTTGTTTGAATTTTACATTGTCTATTTTCATAAAATAGGTAGAATAAAGATGTGGATCCTCTACTTTACTCAGAGAAAATATACCTCCTACTTGAGCCATTGCTTCAATTTGAAGAACTCCTGGCATTACAGGATTTCCGGGAAAATGCCCAGTAAACTGAGGTTCATTCATTGTGATGTTTTTCACCCCAACTATTCCATCTTCTGTAATTTCCATGATTTTGTCCACCATCAAAAATGGATACCTGTGAGGCAGCATTTTTTCAATGTCATTAATATTATATAATGGCGGTTTAGACAAATCGAATTGTTTCCCTAATTTACTTTGCGTTTTCATCAAATTTTTGATGATTTTGGCAAATGAAGTATTTCCAGAATGTCCTGGTCTTGCCGCTAAAATATGTCCTTTGATTGGTTTTCCAACCAATGCCAAATCTCCAATAATGTCGAGCAATTTGTGTCTTGCTGGCTCGTTGATGAATTTCAATTTCACATTATTTAGCGTATTTCCTTTTATTTTGATATCGTAATGTTCTTTGCCTAATAATTTTGCTAAAGCATCCAATTCCTCTTGAGGTACGTTATCCCTTTCTACCAAAACAATTGCATTATCAATATCCCCTCCTTTGATAAGTCCAGCTTTTGCAAGCATTTCTAATTCTTTAAGGAATACAAAAGTTCTACATGGCGATATATTATCTTGAAACTCTTTAATTTCATACATAGAAGCGTGCTGAGTACCTAATACTTCAGAATTGTAATCTACCATCACAGTAATTCTAAAATCTTCATAAGGTATCGCCAACATTTCAACACCTTTTTCCAAAATTTCGAAAGGTTGATTTTCTCTAAATTCAAAGAAATCTCTGTCTGCCGATTGTTCTTTGGATCCTACTCTTACAATTTCGTTTACAAATTCATAAGCACTTCCATCCATAATGGGTAACTCCTCATTGTCTAATTTAATGAGTGCATTATCGATTTGCATTCCATACAAAGCTGCAAGTACGTGCTCTGTTGTACATACACGAACGCCATTTTTATCAAGTGTAGTTCCTCTTTGAGTATCTGTTACTAAATCAGCATCAGCAGGAATGATAGGCTGCCCTTCGATATCAATTCTTTGAAATTTGTATCCGTGATTTTCTTCAGCAGGTTCGATGGTTAAATTAACTTTCTTTCCCGTATGTAAACCTACACCGCTAAAAGAAATAGATTCATTTAATGTATGTTGTTTGGTATTCATTTTTCAATTTTTTTTTGCAAATCTAAGATTTGTTCTCTCAATTTTGGCAAACTTCTAAATAAAACATAAGACCTTTTGTAATCTCCTATGCCAAATGCAGGAGAACCTTGTACTATTTCATTGGGGTTTTCGATATTTTGACCAATGCCACTTTGAGCTGCAATTTTTACTCCATCTGCAATTTTGAGGTGACCTACAATTCCAACTTGACCGCCAATCATCATATTTTTTCCTAATTTGGTTGAGCCAGCCACTCCTGTTTGAGCTGCAATCACTGTGTTTTCTCCAATTTCTACATTATGAGCAATTTGAATTAAGTTGTCTAACTTCACTCCTTTTCTAATAATGGTAGCACCCATTGTAGCTCTGTCGATAGCAGTGTTCGAACCGATTTCTACATAGTCTTCGATAATTACATTTCCAATTTGTGGTACTTTTTGATAATTATTTTCGGCATTGGGCGCAAATCCAAAACCATCAGAACCGATTACAGATCCTGAATGCAGTGTACAACTCATTCCAATTTTACAATTATTGTAGATTTTCACACCTGAAAAAATGGTGGTATTTTCACCAATAATCACATTATCTCCGATAAAAGTTTGCGGATAAATTTTTACATTATTTCCAATTTTTACGTTTTGTCCTATGTACGCAAAAGCCCCGATATAAACATTTTCACCGAGCGTTGAAGAAGCATCAATAAAAGAAGGTGTTTCTATCCCCGATTTGTTTTTGTAAACTTGGTCGTATATGGAAAGTAATTTTGTGAGACATTGGTATGCATCATCTACTTTTATGAGTGTTAAAGAATACGGAAGTGATTGAGAAGGCACAAAGGTTTTATTTACTAAAGCAATAGTTGCTTTGGTGTTGTAAATATATTCTTCATATTTTGGATTAGCAAGAAAAGTAATTGTTCCGGGAATTGCTTCTTCTATTTTTGCCATATCGCTGATGGTGGCGTCTCCATCCCCTACTACTTCACCTTGAAGCAATTCTGAAATTTGATTTGCAGTAAAATTCATTAAAAAGTTATTCTGTAATTATAAAATTAAAAGGTACTCCAAGCATATCTTGAAATTCTTCACCAGATTCTAGCATGTCTTCGTCCATAGCATCATAATGCCAATTGAGTTTGAAATTGATGTTTTCGATTTTTGAAATTTCGCTTAATTTCATAATGATGTCCATCAAGTATTTTGCTGAAGAAGAGTTGAAATATTCAAATTCGAAATTGGCAACAACTGCTATATTATTTGTTTGATCTTTTAGAAAATATAAATGTTTTTCGTATTCACCTAACCAATCTAAAATAGGTTCATAAAACTTTCTAACATCTTCTGGTCGTGAATCGCCTTTGAAACGAATTTCATGGTTTTCATTATCTAATAAAACCATCGGAGTATTTTCAGTTTCTTCTAAAATAAGTTTTTCCATCTTTACTATTTTTGTATTAAAACTTTGAGTGTAAAAAATTGTTTAATATCAGTATAATTTTTGAATTCATAATCTAGGATACTTCCAGATTTCAATGCAATATCTATCATTCCCATTCCGGCTCCACCTCTCTCACTTACAGTAGTATTCAATAAAGTGTCTCTATATTTCTTTTTCAAAGCCTCAGGATCTAGATTATTGATCTCATCCAAATGAGATTTTAATCTTTCTACTTCTTCAGAGATAATAGCATTTCCAATAGCAACTATGTAGGAATCGTTTTGTTTTTGTAAAAGAAATATACCTTCGTTGTTTTCGTTGCTGTTTTCGTTATTTCTAGCCGAATGTTTATGCACATTTTCCAAGCATTCAACCAAAACTTTGTATGTTTTTTTAGCTATTCTTGTATCAGCACTTGATTTATTAAGCTCCTTTTTGATATCTGTTAAAAGTGTATTAACAACACCATAGTTAAAATCGCCATGAAAAACATAAATAATGTTTTCACTAGTCATGGCATTAAAAATTTCTATCGCGTCTTTACTATTCATATTTAATACGTTGCTAAATTACAATTATATTTTTAAACTCCATACAAAAACATCATCAGCTTGCTTTAAATTTCCTTTCCAATTATTAAATTTTTGAACTAAATACTCTTTTTTCTTGTCATTTGGAAGTTGAGATGTTTCTAATAAAAGTTCTCTAAATGGTTGGTAGAAGAATTTCTTTTTCTTTGTTCCTCCTTTTTGATCTGGGAAACCATCGCTAAATAAAATTAATTCTGAATTTGCGTGTATTTCTATAATATTTTTGCTGATTAATTCTTTATTTTCAATAGGCATTCCTAAGTGAATTCTATCAGGATTGATAACGGAAATTTCTTTTTCATGAATAATATAAATTGGGCTATGTGCCCCAGAATATTGAATTGCTCTCACTGGCTGACCGATATCGTTTTTAGACAATCTACAAAGGGCAATGTCCAAGCCATCTTTTATGTGTTCTTTAGCATCTGCCCCCTGTTTCAGTTTTTTAATTAACTGCACATTTAGTTCAAATAGTATTTCATTCGTTTCGGTAATATTTTGATTGATAGCATTCTCGAGCAAGTTATGACAAATAACACTCATTAAAGCCCCTGGAACCCCATGTCCAGTGCAATCTGCCCCTGCAAAAAACACATAATCTTCTGTTTCTTGAATAAAATAAAAATCACCACTAACTACATCTTTAGGAGCGTAAAGGAGATAACTTTCTTTGAAATGTTTTGAAATCAAATCGGAATGTGGCAAAATAGCATCTTGAATTCTTTGAGCATAATCAATACTTTCTGATATTTGAGTATATACATTATGAAGTTTGTCTCTATGTTTTGTAATTTTTTTCTCCGCTTCAATCAAATCTGTAATTTCAGTATCGATGAGGATGAATTTTTCAATTTCACCATCCTTATTCAATGTTGGTGTAAGTGTTGACCTTAGATGTCTTTCGTTTCCATCTTTGTCTTTATTAGTCAATAAATACTGTACCGTTTTCTTTTGACTAATCGCAACCTCAAATTTCTCTTCAATTTTTTTAGTTGGAAAATTTTTAAGGATATTTCCTCCGTATTTTTCTTTAAAACCTTCTAAGGTTAAGCCGTATTTTCTGTAATAACTTTCGTTTAACCATTTTACTTCTCCATATTTATCCGCAATGATAACAGTATTATCAATTTCTTTGGCTACAGTTCCTAACTCGTCTAACTTTATGTTAAGTTTCTTTTGTCTTCTGAAAGCAACACCTAAAACAACTCCAAAAACCAATGCTAAACACAACCCTCCAAAAATAAATTTATTTTGTAACGCTTGGTTCCTGAGCTGCATTTCAGACTCCTTTTTTGATAGTTCAGATTTTTCAAACTCCAAATCTTTCAATTGCATTTCTTTGGACAAACTTACATTGTCGAATTTGGCTTGTAGTTCAGATATACTTTGTGTTTTCAAAACTGAATTTACACCATCATTTATTTGACTGTACAATTTATACTCTATGAGTGCAAGCGCATATTTTTGTTGAATTTCGTAAATTTTAGAGAGATTGAAGTGAGATCTAGATTGCACCAGTTTAGAATTGGCTTCTTTGGCGGTAATCAGCGCCAAATTAAAATTATCAGCAGCTTCTTGAAGTTTGTTGTTCAATAAATGCGTTTCTCCAATATGATTATACAGTTGTGCTATTTCTTGTTTGTTGCTAGAATGAGTATGTTTAAATGCATTGTTGAAACTGATTAAACTTTTGTTGAGTTCTGAAATATCTTGATAAAAACATCCCAAACCAATATAGGAAGATACAACGGCATTGGAATCACCGTGAAATTTGGCAATTTTAATTGCTTCGTTAAAATAATTATCAGCAATATCATTTTCATTGAGCAATGCATAAAGTTCGCCCAACTCATAAGACATTCTGAACGCCAATTGATTATTATGCGTTTTGCTTACAATGTCAAATCCTTTCTGAACCCAATTTTTAGCGTCATTTATTTGCCCTAAGTTCCTCAGGCAAATTCCTCCATGATAGAGGCAATTTGCTTCACTCAACTGGTCTTTTATTTCTAGATAAAACTCAGATGCTTTTATAAAACTAGCATATCCATTAGAAAAAGAACCGTTGACATATTCAATCATTCCAATATTGAAATAACCATCTGCGATAATTTTGGGATTGTCTAATTCCTCTCCAATCTCGATCACTTTTTGGGACATCGACAAAGCTGAATCTGTGAGACTTGCCCAATAAAATCTTGAAAGTTCCAATAAAGCATTGGCTTTATTTTCTCGATTGGAAACTGCATTATTGTTCACCACATCGATAAGGGAATCTTTGTATTGGAATGCACTTGCCTGCATCCATACCAATGAAAATACAATAAAAAGAATTTTGCTGTTAGCCATTGTTTTAAACCAATTGCACAAATATAGTTTATAAAAAATTACAATACAAACTATATGAGAAACTTAATACAAAATTCTTTTTTGAGTTTATCAAATCAAACTCTTTCCATCCATTTCAAGAGGTATTGGGGTTTCCATCAAACTTAAAATTGTGGGAGCAATGTCTGCCAAACGACCATTTTGAATGGTTGAATTATCTTTGTCAATAAGAATACAAGGAACTAAGTTTAAAGTATGCGCAGTATGAGGAGAGCCATCTTCATTAGTCATCAAATCGGCATTTCCATGATCAGCAATTATGACAAACGAATAGTCTTTTTCTAAGCCTTTTTCTACTATTTTAGCGACACAATTATCTACTGTTTCACAAGCTTTAATAATAGCGCTTGGAACTCCTGTGTGCCCCACCATGTCACCATTGGCGTAATTCAAACAGATAAAATCTGGTTGATGATGTTGCATTTGTGAAAGCACACTTTCTGTTACTTCGTTAGCGCTCATTTCGGGCTGCAAATCGTAAGTGGCAACTTTTGGGGAATTCACCATAATTCTGCTTTCACCTTCAAAAACTTGCTCTCTTCCTCCGCTAAAAAAGAAGGAAACATGTGGGTATTTCTCTGTTTCTGCAATTCTCAATTGTGTTTTTCCATTTTTAGAAATTACTTCACCAAGGGTATTTGTTAATTCGTCTTTGCCATATATAACTTTTACATTTTTGAAATTTTTGTTGTAATTGGTCATTGTAATATAGTGCAAATCTAATTTTGACATATTGTACTCATGAAAATCTTCTTGATGCAATGCTTGAGTAATTTCTCTACATCTATCTGTTCTAAAGTTAAAACAAATTACTACATCATCTTTTTCGATTTTTCCGTTTGCTTTAGCATTGAAATATGCTTCAACAAACTCATCAGTAACGCCATTTTCGTAACTTTCTTGAATTGCTTCTGAAGCAATTTCAAATGATTTTCCAATGCCATGAACCATTAAATCATAGGCTTTTTTGATACGTTCCCATCTTGTATCTCTGTCCATTGCATAATACCTACCTATAACAGAAGCAATTTTTATGGATGTGTTTTTTATTTTATCCTCTAGAATTTTTATAAAATTTAGTCCGCTATCAGGTGCACAATCTCTTCCATCTGTAAAAGCATGAATAAAAATTGAATTTGGGTGTTCTATTTTTTCGTTAAACAAACTACACAAAGCGTACAAATGTTCCTGTGAACTATGCACACCACCATTTGATACTAAACCCAAAAAATGAACTTTCTTTTTATTTTTATTGGCATATTCTATTGCATCAATAAGTACTTTGTTTTCAAAAAAATGTTTCTCCTTAATTTCTTTATTGATTTTTACTAAATCTTGATACACTACTCTTCCAGCTCCAATATTCATGTGTCCAACCTCACTGTTTCCCATTTGTCCGTCAGGTAATCCTACATCTTCTCCAAAGGTAATTAATTTACTATTAGGATATTTTTTATACAAACCATCTATAAAGGGCGTTTTGGCTAGATAGATTCCGTTGGAAGCATCTGGTTTTCCTAATCCCCATCCGTCTAAAATGACAAGTGCTACTTTTTTACTCACTGAATTTTATATTTATTTTGCTAAAGGAACAAGCACTTCAAAAACGGAACCTTTTCCATTAGGATTGTTTTTGACTCTTATATTTCCATTGTGCAAAGTTACGATTTTTTTTACTAAATATAATCCCAATCCTGTACCTACAGTGTTTCTAATTTCTTCGTTTTCGAGTCTATAGTACACATCAAATATTTTCAGTTTTTCTTCATCAGGAATTCCTACTCCTTGATCTGTAATTGCAATGAGACAAAGATCATTTTTCTTAGAAATGTCAATTTGTATCAAAGCATCAGAATCACTATATTTAGAAGCATTTTCGAGTAAATTAGAAAAGACAGATCGAAAATAAAAATCGTCTATCATTACCTCAATATTTCCATCAATATGATATTTTATTTCTTGATTGAAATTTATTTTTGAGAGTTCTTCCTCAACAAAAGCGTTGATATTCGTTTTTTTGAGATTGACTTTGAATTCAGCACTTCCTAACCTTTCAGAAAGCAACACTTTCTCTATTAATGTTTGCAATCTATCTTGTTCTAGCTGCACTTTTTGATACACTTCATTTCTTTTTTCTTCTGACAAATTATGATTTTGTAGTGTTTCTATAAAAAGTTTTGTAGTAGTAATTGGTGTTTTCAATTCGTGTGTGATAGACAAGGAAAAATTCTTTTTAGATTGCGAAAGTTCTACTTCTCTTTTAAAAACTTTCCTAATATAAATGATTCCTACACAAAAAATAAAGAAAAAAACAGCAAATTCTCCAGCCAACATTCTAACTTTCATTTGCGCCATTCCTCCCGTGTTGTCCAGTTGCTTGGAAAGTAAAATAATTTGAAAAATCCACCAACTTATTTGCGCAATAATATAGGCAAAAAGTATGTACAAAAGTAAAATAGACTTTCTGTGTTGTTTAGTTGATTTCAATTGCCTTTTGTAATATTACAAAGCGAAGTTACTGAAATTTTGAACGTAAAAGGGTTTACTATAAAGGAAAAGTAATTACTGGATGAAATAAGTGATTTACAATATCTCTTGATACACTATGTTTAAACAAAGAAGTAATCCCTTTTTGTTGAGAAGAGCCCAAAATGATTAAATCAATATTTCTTTCTTGACAAAATCTACTGACTCCATGTTCAACATTTTTGTCATTGTAGATTTGAAATTCGTAGTTTTTAAACTCATTTATAGTTGCACATTTTTGCATATTAGACAAAATCGTTTCTTGGCTTTCACTATTGTCCCTATTGATATAAAGCATAATTATTTTTGCTTCAAAGGCATCTGCAATTTCATTTATTAATGTGAAATTTAATTTTTCTTTTTGGTGAAAATCACTAACAAATAAGAATTCCTTAATGGACATGTTAGAACGATCACATTTAAGTGAAAGCACAGGAGTCTT